>JARYLT010000170.1 GCA_029907515.1 Spirochaetota bacterium
AAAAGCCTGTATTTGACGTATTGTTTCAAGGACATTACGACCAACAGGAGGTGTCAGCACTTCATAACCAACTATGACTCCGTCCGGATCTATTAAAAATCGCCCACGGTTTTCAACGCCAGCATTGCTGTTGTAAACTCCATACATTGTCCCAACTTTACCGCCTGCATCGGAAAGCATAGGGCAGGGTATTCCACCTTTTACCATTTTTGACAATTCATTATCGTTCCACATTTTGTGTACAAAAACGCTGTCACCACTTGCTGATAAAACTTCAACCCCCAATTTTTGAAATTCTGGATATTTTTCTGCGACAGCAGAAACTTCTGTAGCTCAGACAAATGTGAAATCTCCCGGGTAAAAACAGAGTACTACCCATTTACCCAGATATTCAGATAATTTTACTTCAACAAATTTCCCTTTAAAATATGCTGGCAGAGAAAATTCCGGTGCTTTTTGCCCAACTTGTATCATTGTGTGTTCCTCCTTTTTTGATAAAATTTGTTGTTCTTGCAAAATGATGTCCTGTGGTGGTGGCGAAGTAGTGGGACGTGTACATCCAGGTTTAAACTCTTCTGGCATAGGGACCTCCTTTTGTATTGATAATTGAAATTATTATATATTTGTAAAAATTATAATGAAAAAAATAATTATGTCAAGTGAATATGAAGAAACTTATAAAAAATGGTCTTTTTTCTAAATTACTCAATACTTCAGAAATGTTGACATTTTTGTTAATACACTATTTGTGCTACTATTTTTCTATTTCTCTTGCGGGTATCGCATTCTATGACAACTATCTGCTGCCAGGTTCCTAACGTTAGTGTTCCATCAACTATAGGTACAGTAATAGATGGCCCAATCATAGAAGTTCTCAGGTGTGAAGAACCATTATCATCGTGCCAGGTGTCATGATGATGATAGTTGGCATTACGCGGGATTATTTTTTCTAAAAAAAGATTTATATCTTTCTGTAGTCCCGGCTCAAACTCAATTGTGGTGATAGCTGCCGTTGATCCAGGCACAAAAAGGCACAGCAACCCATCCTGAATTTTATTCCCAGTAATTATCTTCTGGGCATCCAGGGTGATATCAATAATATCACCCTGGCCCTGTGTTGCAATGGATATGTAACTGGTAATAACTGCCATAATCTATTGAATTTCGTCAATAGTGAGTGGATATTTTGATAACGGTTCGCACCCATCTTTATGAATGACAATAGGATTTTCATACCTGAATCCAATGTTATCCTGTGGGCATGCATATTGCATTGCACAGATAATTAATTCATTTTCCTGATATACATGGTCAGGATTGGTCCAGAATGGGAAAGGTCCATCATTTAATCCAATACGCCATTCATCACCCATCATCCCTATCCCATGTTCAAAACCTGGCACCATGTAATCAGCAAAGCCACGCTCTTCAGCAAATGCCATCATCTGCTCGGCTAACAATGAAGGTGTTATCCCAGCACGATATGTTTTAAGTGTCAAGTTTACAATATCAAGAAAATTTTGTGCATGCCAGCGTTGCCGGTCAGTTACAGGTTCTATCAGATAGTTATGTGAATGATCCCCCAGACCTAACATGAACATTGCATGAATGTCAACCATCAGGGGTTCGCCCGCTTGCAATTTTTTGCGAGTTGCAGGTGTGCAGGCTCCACCAGCAAGTCCTGTTCTGTATCCAGATGCTATTTCATTTCCACCGGTATAACTCCATTCCCATTCACTACCTTCTTTGCGCATGGCATACGCTGCAAGTCCAGCAATCTCAGTTTCGGTCATACCTTTCCAGCCGCCATTGCTTATGGCTTCATATACGGCTTTATGACCCACATCAACAATACGGGATGCTTCGCGGAATCTGTTAATGGTCCCCTCATCTTTTATCATGGACAGTTTGTCAATTATAGTGTATGCATCTACAAATTCACAATCAGGCAGTGCATCTTTAAACCGTTCATATTCATAGTGTGTTAGGTTGCCTTCTGGCAGATAATTGGACATCCCGTTTTCTACACCGATTCTTCCCTTCTTATTTTTTAACAGGTCTTTAATATGCTCAGCAATAAGTTCGATCTGATCCTGTCCACCCATTGGTACAAATCCAAAGACATGGTCTTCATCAAGCCATGATTCATCAGCAACACGTGCGGCATCAATAACAAAGGTAAACGCAGCTGGCATCCCTTCGTTAGGAATAACAACAAAACTCCTCCATGGGCAAAACGCATCTAAAGTCCAGGATAATGTTCGTAACCGTGAACCTAAATAAACATCAATGTGTTCCTTTGCCATTTCCTGCTGGATAGCCTTAATTCTGCCAGGAAAGTCAATATAATAGGGCCCTTTATTTTCTAATCGTGATGTCATAGTATATACCTCATAATGTTAAAATTTAGGATGGTACATTAATATTGTGCAGGTATTTGCGATAATACTTTATTTAACCTGTCTGCTATGGCTGCTAATTTTAATGCTTTTACCATATTCCCTTTTAATTTTAATTTGCCTGTCATGAGGGCTTTTTGTGAACCTAACTCAGCTCTGGAAATCATGGCAAAAACCTGGTAATCACCGGATATACGGAACTCAGCATCAGGTGGTTCACCCTCACCAAGAGCCAGTGTATCAAGCTTTCCATCAACAAATTTGAAAAAAAGATATTTGTTCTTACCATCCGGGCAATTTAAATAAATATTGGACATGGATGATGTGATAAAATTCATCTTTTCAGGTGTTAGTTCATTTTTCAATCGTCGTTCGGCTTCATCTCGCCATTCTTTTGTTAAATACATTAATTCCTGGGGCATAAGATACCTCCTAAAAATAAAAATTATTATATTAAGTTATTGTTTAAACAAACCCTGAGTAATAAGTTCCAGTGTTTGCTCAAACATTGAACGCACCTCTTTTTCTTCACTCCGTATGTACATGCGTATAACAAACATCTTATAAATAGAAAAAATTGCCTTTGACATTGCTGATATATCCACAGGCCTGAAGAGGCCTTTCCCAATTCCTTCTTTTAAGATATTTTTTATCATGGTAACTGAATTATTATTAATACGTTCATAGGGGTCTTTATTAGTAAACATGGGGAATATCTCAGGGTCGTGTACCAGGATATTGCGAAATTCAGCATCTATGGATAAATACTCAACTGCCTTGTGGCACATGGTAAGAAACTTGTTGCGGGGATCTGACTCATTGTGTATTGCCTGGCGAACGTAATTTTGCCATCGCAAAAGTGCAAACTCAACAACTTTATGGTACAGGTCTTTTTTATCTTTAACATACAGATACAGATTGCCTTTGGTCATATTGAGTTCTTTAGCTATATCCTCAACGGTGGTTTTTTTATAACCATATTTAGAAAAAACCTTCAGTGCTGCAGAAAATATCTTTTCAGTGTTTTCTTTCTTTCTCATAGTATTAATAAATAATTGAATTAATTGTTTAAATATTCATTTATTATACAAGGCATACTATGTCAATGATAAAATTCATAAGTAAATAAAAAAATATAAGTATATGATTACCTTCAAATAGGGATGGGTCAAGTCCAATATAGTGTGTAATCCTACCAGATACATAAAAATTATTTGCTACTCCAGTGACTTTTCTTATTCCATCGTTCATTCTGTTCCTGAAATATTCCTGTCATCAACGCATATACACTATACTCGTTTTCAATCACATTATCCATCACCTTTGTCCTTCT
>JARYLT010000171.1 GCA_029907515.1 Spirochaetota bacterium
TTCTTTATATACACATAATCGCGTTACGACATTTTCCGTAATACAAAAAGTCAAAAAGGTGTTCCCGCATAGTGTTGTTGTACTTGGCGGGCCGCATGCCACATTCCTTTCACAGGAGATTATTAAACGTTATCCATATATTGATTATGTTGTGGAAGGTGAAGGCGAAGGAGCAATGCTTTCAATTGCAGATGCAATTAAAAAAGGCAAACCCATAAAAGAAAAGATACTAAAGCAAAATAATATACATATTGATACATTGCCATATCCTGCAAAGTTTGCAGGTAATCTTTCAGGTGTAAATATCAATGAACAATTTAAGTATATAATAACTTCACGTGGTTGCAGCTTCAATTGCACGTTCTGTGATTCTCCGTCTTTTTGGGGAAGAAAGGTACGATTCAGAAATATTGATGATGTTATTGATGAACTTGATCTATTGTATAAGAAATATGGAATCATTTATTTTTCAATACGGGATGACAATTTTACAATCAAAAAAGACCGTGTACAGGAACTATCGGACAAAATAATAAAAAAAAAGCTGTATATGATGTGGAACTGTCAGGGGCGCGTTGATTCGGTTGATGAATCAATGCTTATTGCCATGAAAAAAGCTGGGCTTGAACATATACAGTATGGTGTTGAATCGGGTTCAGAAAAGATACTTTCTTTGTACAATAAAAAAATAACTGTAGAAAAAATTATGAATGCTGCTGCAATTACACGAAGGGTTGGAATATATCTTTCAGTGTATTTAATGGTTGGGATGAAAGGGGAAACATACAGTGATATAAAAAAAACAAAAAAGCTGATTGCTACCATGTTGCCTGGTGATTGTGTGGTGTCGCCTGTTGCATTGTATCCTGGTACAAAACTATATGAAGAAGAAAAACAACGTGGTGTTCTGGACGATAGTATCTGGTTTAAAAAAAAGGATGCAGGAATTTACCTTCGCAATGAACCAATGATACAGGAGTGGATGAATGATTTGTTGCTGCATACATACAATTTACGTAATAAGGCGTGGTATACGGCGCGTGATTTTGCCTTGCATAGAAAAGTTGCTGGTGATTGCTGGGTGACCGATATTCTTGAAGGTGATTATTATCTGGATAATGAGATGTATCCTGAAGCATCGCATGTCTATGCAAAAGTAATGAATGCAATGCCTGATAATCCATGGGGGTACATGCGCTATGGCAAACTACATTTTGCCATGGGCGACTTTGAAACAGCAATGGAAAGCTTTTTTGAAGTAACAAAAATTGTACCTAATTACTATGGTGGCTGGGTGAAATATGCACAGGCAAGTGTGGCTTTAGGAATAAAAGATAGTGCACGTGCAGCAATTAGTAAGGCAATGAAATTAAATAAATATGATGAACGGGTTCGTTCATTATATACTTTGTTATATAAAAAATGAATACTATACACTTCCTCAACCTATGGCAGTGATGTATTAGATTAACGAAAAGAATGTTATAACTTTAAGAATATAGAAATATTTTTTTAAGGATTTTTTAATACAAGCGTATTAATTAGATACATAGTCAGTATTTCTTTCTTAATTTTTTCAGGTAAAAAATGTCTATTAATTCCGCTGCTTTTAGCAACGGAGAAACATGTTTTTATCATAGTGATAAAATAATTATTACAATGTCCATAAAAGCTAACAAAAATCAAATAAAAGCAATAAATGCCGAAAACGGTGCACATCTTGTCATTGCTTCTGCTGGAAGTGGGAAGACATATACTATTATACAGCGCAGTATTGCATTAATCAATAAAGGATTATGTAAACCCGGTGAACTGCTCTTGCTTACGTTCAGCAGAAAAGCAGCAGATGAACTTAAAAAAAGGATAATTGCAGGGTTAGGCAATTGCGGAAATGATATTGTTGCTTCCACATTCCATGCTTTTTGCCTTCAGTATATTATTAAACAAAATATGAAACAGGTAACTGTTCTTGATGAAGAATCGTCAGAGAAAATTATAAAACAAATAGTTGAAAAGCATGTTGAAACATTTCATGGTATTCCTTCATCAGTAATGTATAAATTAGCATTAAAAAATATTCAAAGTATAAATTTGCCTCATGATATTTATGCTGCAATCAAAACTATTAAAGATGAATATGAACAGTATAAGCAGGTACATAACGTCATTGATTTTGAGGATATGATAAATAAATCTATAGATTGTTTGTCTCAAAATATATCGTTACGGGATACAATACATAAAACTTTTAAATATGTGATGGTTGATGAATTTCAGGACACATCAGAAAATAATTTTAAACTTTTAAAATTGCTTTTACCTGAAGAAAACCCCAATATTTTTATGGTTGGCGATGACTGGCAATCAATTTATAAATTCAGAGATGCAAAGATAGAATATATTGTCAATGCACGAAAATATTTTGATAATTTAACAGTACATTCACTTAACAGTAACTATCGGTCAAAAAAGGAGATAGTGAAGCTTTCAAACAGACTTATTGCTAAAAACAGATTCAGGTCACGGCGCTGGGTTAAGTCAGTGCGTGGTGGCGGTGGCAAAATTTATTTTGTCAAGGTTGACTCATTTGAAATGGAGGCACTGATTGCAGATACTATCGCTAAGCAGTATGATAAAAAATTTTCTATTGGTGTGCTGTATAGAAATAACTGGCAGGGCACATTTTTGCAGTCAAGGATGAATACAGATGATAATGTGAAGTTTATGACAATACATGGGGCAAAGGGCCTGGAGTTTGATGTAGTAATACTGTGTGGTGTAAAAGATAGATTGTTGCCCGATCCATATACGGATATAGAAGAAGAGCGGCGGTTGATGTATGTTGCTCTTACCCGTGCAAAAAACTGCTTGCATATACTATACCATCCTGCCTATAGTAACCCCAAGCCTCAATTCATTGAAGAATGTGAATCATATGTATAATGTATTCATGTAAAGCGTACAAAGTAAAATAACTGGTTATTTATACAAATGCAATATACCTATGGATAAGCAATGGACTATATATTAGAAGTTAAAAATCTATATAAATATTACCCAGGCGTTAAGGCTGTTGACGATGTCAGTTTTGCTATTCCCCGTGGTATATGTTTTGGATTGCTTGGACCAAACGGTGCTGGCAAGACAACTACCATTGAAGTTATTGAGGGAATTCAAAAACATGACAGCGGGACAATACTGTATAAGGGAAAGCCTCGTGATCAGCATTTTAAACAGGAGGTTGGCATTCAGCTTCAGCATACTGAACTGCAACAGTATCTCACCGTCAAAGAAATACTACTGACTTTCAGAAATTTGTATGCACGCAGGGCTTCGCTGGATGAGCTTGTCTCTCTGTGTTATTTAGAAGAAATACTGGACAGGGATAACAGGAAAATATCAGGCGGGCAAAAACAGCGGTTACTTCTGGCGATAGCTTTGGCAAATGATCCTGAACTATTGTTTCTGGATGAACCAACCACAGGCCTTGATCCTCAGGCGCGACGTCATGTGTGGGATATTGTCCAATCAATAAAAAAGAAAGGCAAAACCATAATACTCACAACACACTATATGGAGGAAGCCCAAACGCTATGTGATATTGTGGCAATTATGGATCGTGGTAAAATTATTGCCATGGATTCGCCGATTAATTTACTTAACCAGCATTGCCGTGGAGTTACCATTACAT
>JARYLT010000172.1 GCA_029907515.1 Spirochaetota bacterium
TCAAACGATTGTGATAATATTTCGTTATTGTTATGTGCGATAGTTACTGTAACCGGTGGGTTTTTTACTGAAAGCTGTGATGATGTGTTACTGGTAAATGTTACCGATGCAAGCAGTGGCTGGTTGATGGTATGAATAATGGAAAAACGCACCTGAACACCGTTTACTGAAACGGTTTGATAGATATAATCAGTTGGCTCTTTTTTCTGGATGATGAGTGTTAAGAGGATGATAAAGACTATAATGTTAATCAGCAAAAAGATGCGTGAAAATTTCTTTTTGCGCTGATTGTTGTCAGGAGGCATTTCACCTTTTTTGATATATTCAATGTATTCCTTTGCTTTTTCCTGCATTGTGTTATTCTATCTGCTGTAGTATAGCTTGAGGAAGAGTAAAATCGATGGATTTTAGTTTATAGATATCGCCATACATCATGGCAAAAAAATTAATTGTTAATGTCCTGCTATCCTGTAATGATTTGAAGAAATAGGCATTTACAGGATTATTGGCAAAATGGAATGTATGGTATGTTTGAATTTCCTTACCATCAGCAAACATGGTGAGTGAAATTGTTTTTTCATCTTTTTCTACAAGCCATGAAACATTGGTAGGCAAAATATCGTCAATGGCTTCAGGTAAATCAAAATATAAAAGGTAATAATCATCAGGTGTTGACAGTAGCAGTGATGCGCCTGCATCTTCAAAAAAATCATATAGCGGGGCAAAGAACTCGCTGTCAAGAGTAGACTCGTCAGGAAGCTTTCGTAATGTATCAATAAACTGTTGTGTTGCAGTGATGTCCATATTCAGTAACTATCGCCCAAAAAAAATTTACGGTAAAAAGCCTGTGCAGACGGTAGTGTATAATGACAGTAACTATCGCCTAAACATTATACAGAATGTCAATAGTGGTGTTGGTAAGTAACCCATACAGCTTGAATGAAAAATAGATAATAACAAACACAAGTAAAATCATTATGACAATATTCATTCTGTCAAGCAATCTGTCGGAGATTGATTCCTGCAATTTATTCATCATGAATGCAATCAGTGTAAGGTAACCAGCAAGTCCTGTACAGCAGGATACCAGAAAGGTGGCTTTGAGGGGAATGTTCATGGTGTCAAACAGTTGCAAATCTAAAAGAAGCTTATAGCCAATGACCCACCACACAATCATGCCGGGATTGGTAATGGCAATGGTTAATCCTGTTAAAAACGATGTGCGTTTTTTATACTGAATGTGGGGTTTGTGTGAAGGCGGTATGTGTTTGTGCTCACGGTATGAACGGTACAAAAGCGCTATGATGACAAGAATACCAAGTGAATAGGTAAATATCTGAACTTTTGGGTAGTGCAAAAAACCACCAATACCAAAAAGCACAAGAACTCCGTAAATGAAATCAGAGGTAACCGAGCCCAATGCTACCGATATAGCTGGTTTTAAATGGCCGTTAATGGCTTTTTTAATGACTTCAAGCTGGACAGCGCCAACAGGGATTGAAGAAATAAATCCAATAAAAAGGCCAAATGCAAATAAAAAAAAGATATGAATGGTGTACATGCCATACCCTGCAAGTAATAATATCTGTATTATATACGATGCAAATTGCAGTAAAAAGTTGCAAGTATTTTTTGTAAATATTATTTCTTGTTTTTCTTTTTATATTCTTCAACTTCCTGGGGTGTAAGTTTTTTGCCCTGCAGCACTATTTTTCGTATTGATTCTTTTGAAAAATCGTCCTGAAAGATGATGTCATTGCCTTTGTAAACTTTGAGGTTGTCAATAACAGGGATACAATTCTTTGAAGCAAAGCCAATTTTGCCACCTTCTAATTTTTCATCAAGTGTGTGCGATAGTACCTGTGCATTGTCTATTGCTATAGATATAGTTTTACCCTGAATAGAAATTGATAGTGTGTACGTTTTACCGTATTCAAGCGAAATTGGTTTTGTGGCAAGAGTGGTTATGATAAAATTCCCCTTTGACTGCTTGGGAAGCGTGGTGTCTTTGATATCAGATTTTATGATACTCACAGTATGTATTGTTTTGCTGTCTCCGGTAAACTGAACAGCATAAAACTGGCGATAATCGGACGCAGCAAAAAATGTCATGTATGTGGTGCCATCCGCAGGTGCATAAATGGTAAAAGTATGTGAAAGGGAAGTGAAATCATATTCACTGGTGCTGATGAGTGAATTCACATTGATTAACGGGCTGTAGTCCAAGGTAAATGATTTACTCCTGTTCTCGCGCAGGTAGGATTCCTTGTTGTCAGAAACCACCGACCAGTTACCAGAAATCTGCTGCCAGGTGTGCGAAGTTTGCTGGGCATAGGAAATTGAAAATGCAAGTAAAAGCAGAAATGCGATTATGTATGATTGTGATTTTGTTTTTATCATGTTATTGTGCCATAATATTTAAATTTTTTTTGTAAATTTTTTGAAAAATATTACCTGTAATTAAATAATATTTGCATAAAATAAAACTTCATTTTAATTTGATTTTAAATATGATAAAAAAAACTAAAATTTTTGTTTAAATTATTTTAATATTTTAAAAAATATTAGAAAATTTAAACCTTAGAACAATTGCTGAAAATTACTGATATTGTTAATAGAAAACTACTTATCATCATTGTTTTAAGAAATATTTAATTTACCAAAAAAACAATTTTCTTATTTCATTATTATTAATTATTTAGTTATGGTATATACTTCTGAGGATCCCTCATGAAGCGACAATGAATTAGAGATAGTCCCTTCTATAATTACCGTTACTTCATTCATACTGTCATCAACTCCGATAACATACCCATCTAAAACATTGACTTCTTTGAATTCGGTTTTTTGACCATCATTATACCCATTATTCCATATCTGGTCAAAATTCAATTGACCTACATCCCAACCCGCATCTCTTGTCCATATAATTTCATTTAGAGTAACATCAGTATCATTTATCCATGCCAATTCAGTTGGGTTATCCTCATTACACCCAATGCCTGCACCTATAATCAGGCTTATAATTGTCAGAAGTACTGTGGTTTTTTTCATAATGATCCTCCGTAGTACATATGCTATTATATATACATTATAGATTGTTATACACTATAGATTGCCTTAGAGACGTTACGCTCGTCAAAAGACACAAATCATTGTGGCTTTACATCCTATGCGCCATGCATGGAACAAGACGCCAGGCATGGCGTGAGACGCAAAGCATGCCGTGAGACGTAAAGCATGGCGTCTTTACAGGGTAGATGTTGCAGGTGCATCTTCCCTGAAAAGTCGTCACACATAACGTCTCTGTGTTAAAGATAGTATTATTGTATACCAGTGTCAATTAATTTTGTGCAAATGTTTTTTAATTTAAAGGCTCTGACCCCATTTTACTCTGTGTTCTTTATGTTTTCTGTGAGATGGATTATTTTGCTTCAGGCAGATACGCTGAGGGCGCGGGGTGTTATGAGGCTCTGACCCTTTTTACATAGCATTTACTTCCTCTATTTTTTGAGCGTACTACGCGTTCTTTGCATGCGTTTCCATGCTCTGACCCTTTGTTTTGCAAATTTTTCATTAAAAATTACAAAATTTTCCCCAATTCTTTTCAATTTTTTCCACCAGAAGCGTTGTATACAGTAAAAGCTTTATTCACATCTTGCTATAAATATACGGAGGAATACTA
>JARYLT010000173.1 GCA_029907515.1 Spirochaetota bacterium
ATTGCTAAATACGGGGGAACAATAGATTTTGGGAAGGAAATAGAACTTGAACCCTTGTATCTTATTCAATATCAACAACATAAGCAATTTTAAAAGCAAAATTGCTTAGAATAAAATTGCTGAATACAAGTAAACAATAGATTTGGAGAATAGAGTTTAACACCCTTGTATATCATTTAATATCAATAACATAAGCAATTTTAAAAGCAAAATTGCTTAGGATAAAATTGTTAAATACAGGTAAATTTTTCTTAGAAATACGTGGAGCATCTCCTGATATTATTCGTGAGTATATCCTTTCATAAGGTTAATTCACTATTTTTATTACTCACATTTCATTCACGCTAAAAAGTGATAAATAGGTTTTACACTCCGTTTAGATAAAAATTCTCTTTTCATTTCCCTTAAAAATATGCTTTAAATTTATCATTATTTTTATTTACAGCATAAATTCATTTTTAGTACTGAAAAATAGTGTATTATCAGAAATTTTATTTTGAAGTGAAACATTTATTTATAATTTACGTTAAAGCAAAATATACTTTTATATAAAAAAATATTGTAAATTTTACCAAATTTTTTTTTATGAATAACAGAAAGTCTTTTTTAAAATTAGAAAGAAGCAGTTCTGATTACATAGAAGAGAATTCCAAATGGGAAGACAGTTATATTGACAAGGTTTACGAGATGTGTAAGCTTGGTTCAAATGATCAGCTTCTTGCGATAGCACTTGATGTGAGTCCCACGACAATTGCAAAATGGAAAAGAAATAAGCCGGAATTTCGTGAAGCAATAGAAAAAGCAAAAGCCAAAGTCAACCATCAGGTAGCTGTGGCTTTTTATCTTTCATGTATTGGGTATGACTATGAAGAAACAGAAACACTTGAAAGTGCTGATGGGAAAATAAGCGTCAAGACAATAAAGAAACACAAATGTGGTGATCCGATTGCACAATATCGTTATCTCACTCTTCGGCAGAGAGATGAATGGTGTGACGAAGCGGGACGGCTTAACGGTAGTACAAGTATTACGATAAATAATATAAATAATCTTGATTTGAGTCTTTTGAATACGGAGGAGATAAAGCTTGCTTTGAAACTCGGGATACAACAAAAATCAATTGGAACGGAAGAATAACTATACAAGGGAAACCATTTCAAAACAGGATATTTTCCGTGAAATTGTCCTGCATCCCCTTCTCGGACAACGTGAACTAAACAACCGAAGCCTATATGAGTTTCTTCAGTATTTCTTTCCTATTGTCAGTTCTCATACGTTTCAACCAAACTGGCATATAAAATTTATCTGTGAAGAGCTTGAGGAAATAGCCAGGAGGGTGATTAATAAAGAGCCAAAAAAGCATGACATGATTATCAACGTGCCTCCTGGTTCCACAAAGACTATCCTTGTTAGTATAATGTTTCCGGCATGGGTGTGGACAAAGGCACACTGGGTGAGATTTATAACAGCGTCTTATTCAAATCAGCTTTCCCTGGAATCAGCAGATAGCTGCCGTGATCTTATAAGAAGTTCAAAATTCAAGGAGCTTTATCCTGAGATTGAAATTCGGGAGGATAAAGATACCAAAAGTAATTTTAAGATTGCAAAGAAAATATCGGCAAATGTTGGACGGATTCAAAGATACATGACGACTTATGGTGGCAGGTACACGACATCGGTAGGTGGTACGTTGATGGGATTTCACGGGGATATATTGATTGTGGATGATCCGCTTAATCCAACTCAGGCTGCATCAGACATCGAATTAAATAATGCAAATCGCTGGATGGAGCAGACACTGCCCACACGTAAGACAAATAAAGACATCACCCCGACAATTCTTATTCAGCAGAGACTGCATCAAAACGATCCTTCAGGACATCTTTTGGCAAAACAGAAGGAGAATATTCGACATATCTGCCTGCCAGGTGAGATACGCAATTTTGCAAAACAGGTGCAGCCACCGGAAATGATAAAATTTTATATTGACGGTTTGTTTGATCCGGTACGTATGCCTTGGAAAGTTCTTAATGATCTTGAAGCAGACCTTGGACAATACGGATATTCGGGGCAGATTGGGCAAGACCCATCCCCTCCCGGGGGAGGAATGTTTAAAGTTGACCGTCTTATAACTGTTTCTACTTTGCCAAATCCTGCACAAATATTAAAAACTGTCAGATATTGGGATAAGGCAGGAACACATAATGCAGGAGCTTATACGGCAGGAGTAAAAATGTCATTACTTGTAAGTGGCAAGTGGATAATAGAAGATATCAAACGTGGTCGTTGGGGGACAGAAGAAAGAGAAAAGATAATAAGAAGTGTTGCAGAGGTAGATGGAAGAAATGTTCAGATATGGATTGAGCAGGAACCAGGATCAGGGGGGAAAGAAAGTGCGGAAGGTACAATTCGTAATCTTGGGGGATTTTCTGCTTATGCAGAGCGTCCGACAGGTGATAAGGTGTTTCGTGCCGACCCGTTTAGTGTACAGGTTAATAATGGTAATGTGATGATGCTTATTGGTAATTGGCACAGGGAGTTTATTGAAGAACTGAGATTTTTTCCTTATTCTACTTATAAAGACCAGGTGGATGCCGCATCAGGAGCTTTTTCACATCTGACAGAGAAGAAACTTGCACAGTGTTTATTTTAATAATATATATAATGAAGGAAACTAATTAAAAGTAAATAAAATGGATAATACACAAAGAATAGCAGGGGGAACCGGATGTGACATAATAGATTATAATGTCATAGGAAATATAGAATTTACTGCAAGACGTGGTAGAATATATGCAATTATGGTGCGTGAGAATAATACACAGATAGCATCTGTTGTAGAAGATCAAAATGGAACGCTTATACGTGTTTCAAGTACAAAAGATCGTTCATGGCTTGGCACAGATACAGGTGGGAGTTCTGGAGGAGATAGTACAGAAGGAGTACCATTACTTTTACAATATGATTTGATTATACCTGATTATCCTTTAAAGAGTATTCATCTTATTGCAGGAAGTGTTATGGTTTACTATGAAGAATATGGTTGGAAACATTTAAGACGTTAAGTTATGCCTGGAATTGGAATAGGTAAATCACCTATGTTCAGGGTAAGCCCAGGTATCGAATGGGTGAAAAAAGAACCATCCAATCTCATATTAACTGTTATTAATAGTACAAGAATTGATGCAGAATGGGATGATGGCGAAGAAGCCGGAGACGGATTGAAAATATACTGGTCATTAGATGGTGAGGATTGGTCATTACACGGTACTGCTTCATATGGTGACGAGTTTTATTCTCTCACTTCTCTGCCAGAAGCGAGAAGGATATACGTTAAAGTAGTGGCATACGTAGGCGGTCAATATAGTCCAGGTATCAAAGCTGATGATTATACTGCGATGAAGGTTGTTCTTAGTTCTACTGGCAATGGTACTGGGGTATCAATATTACGTTTCTGGTTTAATAATACTTCTGTTCTTGCTACGTTAGATGGCAACGGTAGATTCTATTCAGATTTTGGTGGGACACAGGACGAAAGTACAAGTTATACATTTCCGGCTGGAAGTTTGCAGACACGC
>JARYLT010000174.1 GCA_029907515.1 Spirochaetota bacterium
TTTTGTTAACGCAATTGAATATCAAAGCAATGCAATTGTGAGCAAAACTATAATACAGAATAAAAGCGGTAGTTTAACTCTCTTTGCATTTGGGCAGGGGCAAAGTCTGAGCGAGCATACTGCACCGTATGATGCTTTTGTAATGGTGCTTGATGGTGAATTTATCATTACCATTGGTGGTAAAGATAATACGGTGAAAGCAGGGGAAGCTATCATTATGCCAGCTAATGTACCCCATGCCCTTGTTGCAGCAAATAATGCAAAGATGTTTCTTGTTATGATAGGAGGATAATCATGATAGTATGTATTCAGCATGTACCATTTGAAACGCCAGGCTATATACTGGATTGGGCAATTGTGCATCAAAAAGATGTGGCGATAGTTACTGCATATACAAACCATGATTTCCCAGTTGTTGATTCAGTTGAGATGCTTGTAATTATGGGTGGGCCTATGAGTGTTCACGATGAACGGGAATACCCATGGCTTGTTACAGAAAAGCATTTTATAGAAAAAGTAATAAATAAAGGCAAACCTGTTTTAGGGATTTGTCTTGGTGCACAGCTTATTGCTGATGTACTGGGAGCACGAGTGTATAAAAATCATACAAAAGAAATTGGGTGGTTTGAAGTACAACGAGTACAATCAGAAAATCCATTTAGCAAACTGTTGCCTGATACATTTATGGCATTTCACTGGCATGGTGAAACATTTGATATACCTGCAGGTGCAATACATATAGCATCTACTGATGTATGTGCCAATCAGGCATTTGCCATTGATGATAGAATAGTAGGGCTGCAATTTCATCTGGAGATTACAGCACAGGGTGTTTATGATCTGGTAGCAAATTGTGGGGCTGAGCTTAAGGAAAATGGGCATATTCAGAGTAAAGACGCTATTATAGCAGGTATTAGTTATTGCAAACATACGCATGCAATGATGGATTCACTACTTGAAGCTTTTACCATGAGCTATCGCACATAATGTAAAATGCTTCTGGAGGTGTTGTCAATTACCGCTGTCAGGATAGAAAAATAAAATAAAGGGGAAACGTCATAACGGACATACTATCGCATTTTTACGATACGATTGTATGAGTACTTGAGTTTACCACAATGACGTTTGGTGTAATTTTATTTTGATTGAGGTGAGCCATGAAATATAAAGTATATACAGTATTTGGAATATTTATTATACTCTTAGCATTTGGCGTATATGGCACTGCCAGGTTTATGCAGAAAACATCCACACCCCAGTATTGCGGTAGCTGCCATGTAATGATTCCTCAGTATGAAGACTGGTTTTATATTGGTAAGCATACACAGATTACATGTGTTGATTGTCATCTGCCACACAATAACAGCCTGAATTATGTTTTATGGAAGGGGCTTGATGGCATGAAGGATGTGGTGCTTTTTTATACACGGTTGTATGGTGAAGTGATTCATTCTTCGGCACATGCGCGTAAAACAATACAGGCTAATTGCATACGTTGCCATAGTGAAATGGTATCACGTATTGATGGTGGGGCAATTCAGTGCTGGGATTGTCACAGGTATTTTTATCACAATATTATTCACTAAAAATTTTTACTGGAGGTTAGCAATGGAATTTTTAAACAACCTTATTCAAAAAATTGAACGCAAACACATCGTTATTGCAATTGGTGTTGTTATTGCCTTATCACTTTTTATTTATATTATTGGAGCGCTTGGTCCCTCAGAACCAAAGCTTGTGCTTGTTGGAACTATTCCTGATAATGAGTATGACCCACAGGAGTGGGGCAAGGTATATCCGCTGGAATATGAGTCATGGAAGAAAACCCAGGATCCACGACCAGCAGGCAAAAGCTTTTATAAAAAGGGATGGGATACAGATAAAATTATATATGATAAATTATCAGAATATCCATTTATGGCATTGCTTTTTAAAGGCTGGGGTTTTGGCATTGCGTATAATGAACCACGTGGGCACTGGTACATGCGTATTGATCAGGATGAAATTGATCAGTCAAGAACAAAAGCTGGTGGAGTGTGCTTAAACTGCAAGTCGCCGTATATGGATGCACTGGTTAAACAGTATGGAAATTCTTTTTACAGCATGAAGTGGCAGGATGCTATCGCCAAAATACCTCCAAAACACAAGGACCTGGGTGCAACCTGCATTGATTGCCATGACAACAAAACTATGGGATTAAAGATTAACAGGGAAGCATTTAAAAAGGGGTTAGCAAAATTAGGAAAAAAAGAGTATACCAGGCAGGAGATGCGCATTCTGGTATGTGCACAGTGCCACGTTACCTACAATATACCAAAGAATGAGCAGATGCAATCAATTGGGCTTGAACATCCATATGAAGGATCAAGCTGGGGAAATATTTCAATTGAAAATATCATTAAGCTTATAAAAAAGAATGCTAACTGGGGCGAGTGGAAACAGCAGGTCACAGGTTTCAAGGTTGGATTTATACGGCATCCTGAGTTTGAATTTTTTACACGACAGAGTGTTCACTTTAATGCAGGGCTAGCTTGCGCTGATTGTCACATGCCATATAAAAGAGTAGGAAGCTTTAAGATTTCAGACCATAATCTTATGAGCCCGCTAAAAGATGACCTATTTGCCTGTTTGAAATGTCACCCGCAATCCAAGGAACGATTGGTAAAACAGATAAAAGAAATTCAGGACAGGACCATATCACTGTTGCTGAAAGCTGGATACCATGAAGCGGTGGTTGCAAAGCTTTTTGAGCGTATTCACAATCAATTTAAGGACACGCTTGCTTCTGATCCATTATATGTGCAGGCTAAGGATTTTTATTTAGAAGCGTTGTATCGGTTGATTTATATGGGAGCAGAAAATTCAATTGGATTCCATAATCCAGAAGAGGCTGGAAGAATATTAGGTGATTCCATTGGATTTTCTACTAAAGCAGAAGGTTTGTTGCGACAGTTACTGGCTAAAAAAGGCATTGATGTTGGACAGAGTATTAACTTAGAACTTGCAAAGTATCTTAACAACCGTGGTGAGCACAAGCTGATGTTTAAACGAGAGCAGGAATTTAAGGATCCATTTGGTATAGTAGAAAAGACCGTTCCACGCGGTAGCATGGGATTGTAGAGATTAATTTTTTATGTGACATGCTGTATAGATGGATAAATTGGTATGTGCATTACGATAAATTAATTTCAGTCTTTGTAATTCTGATATTATAAGTAGTAGAGTTTTATTATCTTTACGTTTAATTATTTTGTTATAATTATGTGAACTTAGTTACGTGATTCTCAATTGGTGAAAATAATGCTGTAGATGTCATTCTTGGCTGCAAATATACTGTAATATTTTTGAAAGCAAAATTCTACTATCTAGAATGACATCTTGAACCAAAAACAAAAGTTTTTTTGACCTTACGGTAATAAGGATTAACATATGCATTTTTTCAATATTGAATTTGATTAATTAAGCTTGTGTTAGTATTTCAGGTGGTGGTCCCCAGTAGAATTTTAAGCAATGGATGCCGTTTTCACGGTAAAAATCAAAGGTGTATGACCTGTTTTCGTAGTA
>JARYLT010000175.1 GCA_029907515.1 Spirochaetota bacterium
AGAAAACAAGTATGCGCTCTCCCCGGGAATCGAACCCAGACACACGGCTCCGGAGGCCGACGCTCTATCCATTGAGCTAGGAGAGCCTGTATACGATATATAGGCATATATAGCAGAAGAGATTGATACCTGTCAAGATTATTTGAGATTCTGTATATTAGTTTTATGCAATTGATATTCTTTTGCAATATCTTCAAGAGTTTGAACTGAATGAGGCAATACTGTATCTGGCACATAACCATATTTCTGCATACATTGAAATCGTTTGCACTTATTTCTGCCTTCAATACCAGCTTCACAATATTGATTTTTAAATACTTTTGTGGTTATAACCATATCCTGTAAAATGCCAGTAAAAATGGGGCATTTATCTGCATATTGACATTTATCCTTCATGGTCATAATCCTGAATATTTCTTTATACAACATTCATTACAACAATGATTCATGTACTGTTTTATTAATATCACCTATTTACAGATTATTCAATTATAAAAAAATTGAAATACAAAACCCTCTTTTGTATACAATACAAATAACATCTAAAAAAATTTTTTAACTTTTAAAACTCATATACGTACCCTTCCTTCTTTTCGTACAAAGAATTTTAAGATATCATACACAGTGTGTGGATTACACAGGCAATATGTAATGTATAGCAAGCAGAATGAAGTCACTTTCCATCGTGCAAAAAAATTATTAACAAAAGCTTAGAACATAAAACTTTACAATAAAAAAATAATATATACTATACATTATATAGACATGAATAAAGGGATTTTTTACAGGATTAATACAAAATTTTTTTGTTTTTTTGCCGATATAAGCTATAAATATTCTTGACAAGTAAGCAACAAAATTTTTTTTGGTGCTATACTTTCCTCCAATTTAATGATTGGCGAACCTCCAAATTCTCTTTAGAGGGGAACCCTCTTCCCCTCTACTTTTTTTATTAAGAGTGATGTAAAAAGATCAAAGAATATTAATAAAATCCCTGGTATTCGTTGCGGGAAATGCGGTACTTTCGTCTATAATACTTGACAATGGCAGGCTTGATCATAAGGTAGCTGGCAATAATCCTGTCCGGCCAACCATATTCCAGGAGTTTTAAAATTGTTTTTCTCATGCTTTCCTCCTTGATTTTTGGGCAGACTATTCCGTTGGATTTATATTATAAGTAATTATAAATTTTGCAAGCTTTTTTTAGTAAAATTTTTAAAATTTTTTCCGATAATGATAATTTTGGCACAAAAATTTTATGTCACATTAGAATGGGTACTGCAATCAACATCCCACCTCTTCCTGTGGCAGGGATGTTCATTATTTCATAATAAATAATACTTGTTTTTTAACCTGTCATTTTGTATTGTATCCTGCACAAACATAGCAGTTCGTAAAAAATAAATATTATATTGATAATGAGAATATGGCACGGACAAATAAATTTAATATCGAAGATAATATTGTTAACAGTATTATTGGTGAAGGTTCCGAATTCAAAGGCGAATTTAACATCAATGGCTTGCTGCGTATAGATGGCAAATTCAAGGGAACTATCGCCACTGATGGGAAGGTGCTTATTGGGCAGACAGGCGAAGCCATAACCGACATCAAGGCACGCGTGGTGGTGATAGGCGGCACTGTGAAAGGTAATATTTATGCCACTGAACGGGTTATTATGCTGTCAACCGGGACCATTCATGGCAATGTCATAACGCCAAGCCTCATCATGGAAGATGGTGTTATTTTTGAGGGTAACTGCACTATAAACAAGAGGCAGGAATGACATGATTGAGATAGTACCCCCAAACCCCAAGAAAGAAGAACAAAAAATCGTTAAACGCAAAAAAGGCACAAAATCCTCAGGCCTGCATTCAACATTCAGGTCAACCTTTGAGGGAAATCTTGAATTTTTGTTGCCTGAAACCTTAGATGAACTTCTCAATGACCTGAAAGACCAGGAAAAAAAATTTATAGACGATCCGTCATTATACAACATGCAGCGGTACAAGGTCCTGGTTCAGCGTATACTGAAAATCCTTGTGAGTGAAGAATATGTGGTAAACACATTACAACGAAAACGCCGTGACCGTGCTGATTTTGTGATTATTCAGCAAATACAGAATAAACTTGAAGAGATAACAAAAGCCTATATAACAAACAACAAGGCTTTTGATATATTAAAAACCTTTGATGAGATCAGAGGATTAATCCTGGACCTTACCCACTAAAACCATGACACAAATTTTAGGCAATACTGTTCAGCAATCTATTATTTTGCATGGTGCCAAAAACAACATCCTCCCCCATTCTTTGCTATTTTCAGGGCTGGAAGGTATTGGTAAAAAACTCTGTGCAGTTAAACTTGCCAAAACCATGCTGTGTGCCAGTGGCAACGCTTGCGGCGCCTGTCCTTCATGCAAGCAGATAGACCATGCTACACATCCTGATGTGATCATCATTGAACCCAATGAAAAAGGGAACATTCCCATTGGCAGTGATGAACAGGAAGGAAGCATACGATGGCTTATTGGTCGCGTGAATCTGGCTTCCCTTTCCCAAAAACGAGTTATCATCATCAATGATGCTCATTGCATGAACATTCAGTCGCAAAATGCATTGCTTAAAACCATTGAAGAACCACCAGCCCATACGTTTATTATCCTTATTAGCTCTGAACGCAATCAACTGCTGCCAACCATACATTCCCGTGTTACGGAATATGTGTTTCATCCTCTAAGCGATAGCGACCTCGTATCCATCCTGCAAAAAAGTGGCATTGACAGACAAACGTGTGATTCCATCATCCCTGTTGCAGGAGGGTCTGTCTCCTATGCTCTGACCCTTGCTCGTGATGATCTTTATTCACAGCTTAAAGAAGCATACAGTGCTATTGCCAGCTTTGTTTGCCAGCCTGAAGTTTTTTCCTATGATCTATCGCCCATACTGCAGGAAATTGGTGCATACAGAACTATTGACCTTTTGATTAATATATTCAGATTGCACTGCACAAAAAACGTGGTGCCATGGCTACATAGCACACTTGACCAGACGCATGCCATAGAAATTATTAAAATATTACTTGAACTGCGAAAGGGTATTTCCCACAATATTAATATTAGAATGGCACTTAAAGGTATGCTATACTCTTTATGTTTTACTAAATAATTTTTTTGTGCAGGTTTTCCTATGGATATAACAGGTGTAAAACTCAGATGCAGCCAGCAGGTTTATTATGTATATACAAACAATCTTTTTGTTCGTCGTAATTCCCTGTGTGTTGTGGAAACGGAACATGGCATAGATATTGGCAGGGTTTTTAAGAAACTTACTTCCCTTCCCGATGAATCAATAAAGGTGGGGGGGAAGCTTTTACGTCTTGCCACACAGGATGATTTAAACCTATTGCCTCAGATTGAGGCTCTTGAAGACAGGGCTTTTGCGGTGTGCAAGGAAAAAATCATTGAAAAAAAA
>JARYLT010000176.1 GCA_029907515.1 Spirochaetota bacterium
AATATATCCTGCTGTAAATCCTGTTCATTGACTTTGCCTTCAAGCGCATATGGCAATCCACAGGGATGGACAATATCTTTGTCTTTGGGGTCTATCACAACAACATGGGCTTTAGGATTAATCCGCTTGATTGTTACCAGTGCTGCAAAACCTGCTGAACCCAATCCGGCAATAATTATCTTTTTTTGTTCCATTGATGATTCCCACATTAAAAAAATTATACGATAACTCTTTCATGCTTATTCACTAAAAAACATACCACGATAATCATGAAATAGTAGAGTATATACAGAGAATGGAAAAATAATTTTTTTAAAGTGTAAATTGTACACTTCTATTCGTCAATAAAATTATTGTGGTTAAATCAAATTCACTTTTTAATTGTTTAAACCGTAAAAAGCTAAAGCTTGCTGTAATAACGACAGTTGATACCATAAAAAAAAGATTATTAATCATGTAGATATAGTCAGTTGATTGTGACGAAACAACATTAAGCCCTACATACATACACACCACAGCCAATCCGTTAATTAACGAATGAATAAACGGCCAGGGCGTTAATAAATTTACACCAATAATTACCAGATTGAGCCCTGCATAATACCCTGATGAAAATCCACCTAAATCTACTGTCATAAGTGCAATAACAAAGCCTGTATTTAATGCTGCCAGATAACCATGAATAAAACTGAATCTGCCAGGTTTTGAAATTCGAAGTATGACATACTGTATAATTAATAATGCTGTTGATACACATCGATACACAACAAAACGAGGGAACAAATCATGTGGCGTAATTACATAATCAAGTATCAAAAAACCAGGAACTAAAATAGAACCAAGCAGTATCAGAGTTTTAAGCCATGAATGGATAAGATCATGGATATAAACAGTAAAGTTAGTACCTGAAATTGGTTGCATATAGAACCACCATTATGTTATAAATTTTTACATTACATCAACTGAGTTAAAAAATTAATATGATTTTAAGCCAGTATCTACTCCTGATCTTTTATACTCAGTAACCCTGCAGTGCGCATAGCGAGTGGGTACAGGTATACGATAGTTACCGGTACATTGCATCATGATATCGGCTGCTTCATCTATCCCAATCTTATGCCCCGGAGATATAAATACCGGCTTAACATGTGCACGAGTGCGAAGCACCACACCAATGATCTCCTCTTTATCATACAGATATGCTCTGGCACCTCTATCTTGTCCTGGTTCAATGTATGTACCACACAATCGTGATTTTGCACAGCCTATAGATGGAATATCAAGCAACACACCAATATGGCTGGCTATGCCACAACGGCGGGGATGCGCAATACCCTGCCCGTCAAAAACCATAACATCAGGTTTTATAGATAACTTTTCATAAGCTTTCAACACTAATAGCCCTTCTCTGAAAGATAGAAGCCCGGGAACATACGGAAAGTTTATGGTGTCAGAGCTAAAAACCTCCTCGCAAAGTTCCATATCGGGGAAACTGAAAACTGCAATAATGCAATACCCCTTGTTATCCGGAGTCAGAGCTACATCAATTCCTGCAATATGATCAATTTTTTCAGGCTTTCCCGCAATGATAACGTTACCAGCTATCTCTTTTTGTATAGCAATAGCTTCCTCAACACTGCAATTCCAATGTACACTCATAGCTCTGACCCCGATTTTTGATTATATATAGCCCCATTCTGATGTCAATGACAAATGAGCATTTATCTTTGGCTCTGACCCTACAAAATTTTTTGCAATTTCATAAAATATTATTGTCATATAATTAGCCATATGATTGAATCATCCAAAATTTTTTTCAGGGCGATAGTTACCATGAAAACAAAGCGTATTCAATATACAATGTTCAATACCCCCATAGTTAAACATATACTTCGTGCTCTTGCATTTATTTTAAGAACATTGCTAGGTTGGAAAAAAGTGGGAAGGCTTCCGGATTTTCCCAAATATTTGGCCATACTTGCATTCCATACCTCCAACTGGGATGTATTTTATGGTATTCTGATAGCCTTTGGGTTTAATGTTGATATCTATTTCATGGCAAAAAATCAACTTTTCCGATTCCCGTTTGCACCGCTGGTTCGTTTTTTAGGTGGCATACCTATAGATCGCTCCGTATCAAGTAATACTGTGCAGGCAACAATTGATATGTATAATAAGCATGAAAAATTTGCAATAGCATTAGCTCCTGAAGGTACTCGAAAAAAAGTGGAAAAATGGAAAACAGGTTTTTACCATATTGCAACTGGTGCACATATTCCAATAATTCTGGCATTTTTAGATTACAAAACAAAATCTGGTGGCATAGGTGCTATACTACATCCCACCGGGGATATAAAAACTGACTTCAAAACAATCAGAGATTTTTACACACAGGTACACGCACGTTATCCCGAATTGGCTTCATTGCCTCAAGAAGAGTAACCGTGTTAATACAATTGATAACGCCATCTTTATAATTGGCTATAGTATTAAACAATGAATAATACAATTATTTGCAACGCCATAACCTTATAAATATTATATAATAAACCCCACTCTGCCAGGTGGGGTTTATTATGACTCTTTTAATCGCTCTTAATATCTTGTTGATTTTACTTTGTAACTTTTTTCATTTCTTCTTCACGAAGCACTTTACGCAAAATCTTCCCAACAGCTGACATTGGTAATTCTTTTCTGAACTCAATAATTTTTGGCACCTTGTATGCAGCTAAATGCTGTTTGCAATATTCTATAATTTCTCCTTCTGTTGCAACTTCTCCCTCTTTTAAAACAATAAATGCTTTTACTGTCTCGCCCCTGTATGTATCTGGAACACCAACCGTAACAGCTTTATCCACCTTTGGATGCTTTAAAAGAACATCATCAATCTCAGATGGATATACGTTGTACCCGCCTGCAATGATCATATCTTTTTTCCGATCGACGATGTAGATAAATCCATCCTCATCCATAGTCACAACATCTCCTGTGTACAGCCATCCATCTTTTAGTACATGAGCAGTTTCCTCTTTATTATTCCAGTATTCTTGCATTATAAATGGGCTTTTAAATATTAACTCACCTGGTTTTCCC
>JARYLT010000177.1 GCA_029907515.1 Spirochaetota bacterium
TTATCCATTTAAAAGAATGTTTGATATAGTATTCTTGCGTAATGTTTTGATTTATTTTGATAATAATGAAAAAGAATTAATCTTATCAAAGATATATGACTATATAAAACCAGGAGGATATTTAATTTTGGGTTTGTCGGAAAGTCTTGTGGGAATAAAACATTCATATCATCAATTACCTCATTCAATATATCAAAAAAAGTAAGGAAAAAAGAGAATGGAAGTATTGAAGGAATATTTTTTAAATCCTGGTGAATTGATAGTTTCAAAAAAACCTATTGTTATAAAGACGGTGTTGGGAAGTTGCGTTGCGGTTACACTGTATGATAAAATTAAACAATACGGTGGTATGTGCCATTACCTGTTGCCAGAGGCTCCAGGTGATGAGCAGAGTAGTACTAAGTATGGCGATGTTGCCATATATGTGCTTTTATATAAATTTATTAAGCAAAATGGTAGCAAACGTGAAGATCTGGTTGCTTCAATTTGTGGTGGGGCATTTATAATATTTGATGAACGGGAAATATTTTTTATTGGTGATAAAAATGTGGATGTGGCAATTAAGATTTTACGAAAAGAAAAAATTCATATCAAGCAAATGTATACAGGAGGGGATCACGGTAAACGTG
This sequence comes from Spirochaetota bacterium, assembly GCA_029907515.1. Taxonomy (GTDB): domain Bacteria; phylum Spirochaetota; class UBA4802; order UBA4802; family UB4802; genus UBA4802. Next base: position 630 of record JARYLT010000177.1, read on the forward strand.
TATATTTTAATACACAAACGAATAAAATAATAGTACAGACATTAGAAAAGATTACTATTGATGATCTTTATAATCCAAATTTTTAGCAGGCGCTGGTATGTTTGAAAGCGAAAAAATAAAAGTACTGGTTGTTGATGATTCAGCAATTGTACGTGATATTATTGCTTCAACCATTGAAAAGCAAACGGATATGGAGTTAGTTGGAACAGCTCCAGATCCCTATATTGCACGGGATAAGATAGTGCGCCTTAATCCTGATGTTATCACACTTGACATAGAAATGCCCAGAATGGATGGATTGTCGTTTTTAGAAAAGCTTATGCAGTATTATCCATTGCCAGTTATTATAGTTAGTTCAATAACGACAAATGATAAGTATGCAGCAATAAAAGCGTTAGAATTGGGTGCATATGATGTTGTTAATAAGCCAGGTGGAAGCATTACTGTTGATGAAGTTACTGATGAAATACTGTTAAAAATACGAAATGCATATTATAACCGCAATACATTTTTAAAAAAATGGAAAGAACTATCTACTAAGATAACCGTAAAAGAAAGAAAAGTTCTTAAAAAGCCAGTTTTAGCTGAAGTTGCAACAACCGATAAGGTTATTGCAATTGGAGCATCAACAGGGGGGACAGTTGCCCTTGAATATATAGTTGAACGATTGCCAAAACATTTGCCACCAATTTTAGTAGCTCAGCATATGCCGGTAAATTTTACGTATCAATTTGCTCAGCGTTTAAATGATATATCTGATCTAACGGTGAAAGAAGCTGAAGACGATGAATTGCTTCAAGTTGGTACAGTATATATTGCTCCTGGTGGTAAACACCTTATGATTGTGCGTAGAGGTGCATCATTATTTACCATGCACAATGATGGTGAAAGAGTAAATTTTCAAAAACCAGCTGCTGATGTACTTTTTAAATCAGTAGCAAAGGTTGCTGGTAAAAATGCGTTGGGTATATTGTTAACAGGTATGGGTAAAGACGGTGCTCAAGGATTACTTGAAATGAAGAATGCAGGAGGGCATACCATAGCGCAGGATGAAGCAACGTCAATTGTGTGGGGGATGCCACGGGCAGCAGTTGAAATGGGTGCGGCAAATGAAGTATTATCGCTTGATGATATTGTGAAAGCAATACTAGCTTTTGCTTCATAACAGTGGGCAGCATTGTATTTTTTCACCAAAATCAGCTTTTTTATTCTTTTTTTGAATTATTATACACTGCCACAACAAATTCCCCTTTTTGTGTTAGGGTTGCAGCAATGTCTTCAATGTCACCTGCTGTGCAATAAATGAATTCTTCAAAATGTTTGGTCATTTCCCTGCCAATGACAATCTGTGCCTGTGGCATAACTTCGGCAATGGCATGCAATAGTTTTAGGATGCGGTAGGGGGATTCATACAAAACAATAATTGCGTCAAGCTGGCTAAGTTTTTGTAACTGGTTTTTTCGCTTACCTTCCTTTTTACTTAAAAAACCTGCAAAATAGAATTGTGTTGCAGGAAAACCGCACACTGAAATAATAGCTGTTACTGCCGAAGCCCCTGGTACTGGTATTACACAAATATTGTGCTTTCGTGCCAGTGCCACAAGCTGCCCTCCCGGATCTGATATTCCTGGGGTGCCTGAATCAGTGAGGTAGGCTATTGTTTTGCCTGACTCTAATTCCTGAATAATACTCTGTAGTCTGGCTTTGCTTGAATGGGTATGCAGTGAACGTGCAGGTACATGTATATCGTAATTATTAAGAAGCTTTGCTGTTTGCCGTGTATCTTCGCAATAGACTATATCAGTTTCTTCTTTAAGGATACGTAAAGCCCGTAATGTAATATCTTCCATATTGCCAATTGGTGTTGCAATAATATACAGTTTTCCTGACATGGGGTATCCCTCTGGATTTATTTGCTTGATTTTTTATAACAGTATCATATCAATAGCTTTTTTAGCAAGTAGAATGTGGTATTAATATGTAATAACCGCTTTTAGAATAGTTATACTTCCGTAAGGAGAATAGAATACATGGCGCGTATCTATAATTTTGCATCAGGCCCTTCAATGTTACCATTGCCAGCACTGGAAGAAGCAAGCAGGGAACTTGTTGATTATAAGCATACTGGTATGTCTCTCATTGAAATGAGTCACCGTGGCAAAATATACGATGAAGTTCATAATGAGGCGATAGCTCTTATTAAAGAGATTTTGCAGGTACCGGATGATTACTATATTCTGTTCATACAGGGTGGAGCTACTCTCCAATTTGGTATGATACCTGTAGCATTCCTTGGGCCTGGTAAAATTGCTGATTTTATATTAACGGGTACCTGGGCAAGAAAAGCGCATGAAGATGCAAAGCTCATTGGCAATCCTCATGTTATCTGGGATGGGGCTTCTGAGAAATACCGAC
>JARYLT010000178.1 GCA_029907515.1 Spirochaetota bacterium
CTTCAAATTCCATCCATTCTTCCCATAGATCCTTTGGCATTTTATCAAATGCTCGCACATCTACCAGCGTAACTTTAACACCTCCTTTTTTTTCCTGTTTTGTTACCTGCACATACACACGTAATTTTCCAGGTCCTGTAACTTCTAATGGATACATCAATGTATATGGGTCAACTTCAGTAGCTGGATAAGCTTTGAATTTTTGATAGATGAGCCCCTTTTTCTCATCCATTGAATAAACAAGCGATGCGAGTATAAAAAAGACAATAACGACAAAAAAAACTTTACGCTTCATATAACCTCCACTATATAATAGTATATAATAATTATTTAAAAGCTTACTGAATGATTTAAAAAAAGTCAAAACAAATTCTTTTTATAAAGGAGTTTACAATGGATTTACAACTAACCGGCAAAGTGGCTGTAATAACCGCAGCAAGCAAAGGATTGGGTAAAGCTGTTGCACTGGAATTATCAAAAGAAGGTGCAGTATGTTATATATGCTCGCGCGATAGTAACATATTACAAAAAGCTGCAGATGAAATAATGTCAGTAACTGGAAACACCGTCATTGCACTTCCGTGTGATGTAACCAATCCTGACGACATTGCTAAATGTAAAGATGCCATACTAAAGGAATACAAGACAGTGGATATACTCTTCACCAATGCTGGGGGACCACCAGCAGGATTTATCAAGGATTTTTCATCTGAAGACTATATAAGGGCTATTGAACTGAATTTAATAAGTGCCATAAACCTCATCTATGCTTTTTTGCCTGTTATGCAAAAAAATCAATATGGCAGGATCATTGCTTCAACATCTATTACAGTAAAGCAACCGCTGGATAATCTGGTTTTATCAAATGTATCGCGTGTTGGCGTTGTTGCATTTATTAAAAGCATCGCAAACCAATATGGGAAATACAACATCACAGCCAATGCAGTTGCTCCTGGATATATCCTCACTGACCGATTAAAAAGCTTGATTGAATTGAAAGCACAGCAGGAAAACACAACGTATGAAAAAGCCCTTGCCAGTTTTGCTTCAGAAATACCGTTACAGCGTATTGGTACCCCTGAAGAGTTTGCTGCTCTGGTTGCATTTTTAGCCTCACCAAAATCAGGCTACATTAATGGACAAACTATTCTTATTGATGGAGGAATGTATAAGGGATTATTCTAAGATCTAAGTTCTAAGATCTATGTTCTATGTTCTATTATTGCGATTCGTTTTATATTTAATGGTTTAATTTAGCTGCTGATAATGTAATCTAAATACAGCAATATATGAGTATTTTATTTAAATTTCCAACACTATGCCAATAGGACAATGGTCTGAACCTTCTACTTTATCAAGAATACATGCATCCTTGACCTTTGGCACAAGGTCATTACTTACAAAAAAGTAGTCAATTCTCCATCCTATATTCCGCTCTCGAGCTTTTGTCTTGTAATCCCACCATGAATAGTGCCCACCTTCTTTTATAAACAACCTGAACGTATCAGTATATCCTTTACCAATAAATGTATCAATCCAGGCACGTTCTTGGGGCAAAAATCCTGAGACATTCTCATTTTCTTTTGGACGGGCCAGGTCTATTTCGGTGTGTGCAGTATTAACATCACCACACATAACAATACTCATACCCTTTTTACGCAATTTTTCAGCATGCTCCAAGAAAGCATCGTAAAAATCCATTTTATATTGCAACCGTTCTTTTGATGCTTTGCCATTGGGGAAATAGATATTGTACAGAACAAAGGCATCATAGTATGCAATCAAAATACGCCCCTCAGTATCAAAACGCTCAAGACCAAAACCTGTTTCCACTTTTTGTGGCTGTACAGTAGAAAACAATGCAACCCCACTGTATCCTTTTTTCTGGGCTTCAGCAAAATGCGAATTGTATCCTTCAACCCTTTTAAGTTCTTCAGGGAATTGGTCTGCAGTTGCTTTTGTTTCCTGCAGGCAAAGGATATCGGGCTTTTCAGTTACAAACCACTGAAAAAAGCCTTTTTTATAAACTGCTCTGATTCCATTCACATTCCAGGAAATAAGTTTTAGCTTCATACTGTCGTATTACTATTTTTTTCTACTCATAATCTTTTTCTTACTGCATCTTCATGAATGCAATAATAATACCTGTTGATGAAACAACAAGCCCAAACGTCCATATCATAAACTGAAATAACCTGCGTGATAAAATATCAAAACGATTTTCTAATAGCTCTAATCGCTTATTAATTTGATCAAATCCTTCTTTCATCAACTCACGCTGATGTTTCAGTTCCTCTTCCACACGTACCATCCGCTCGCGTAACTCTATTTCATATACCACTGGCGGCTTGGCCAAACTCTGCTCTGCTAATATCCTTGGTAAATTTTCCTTTAAATAACTCTCTATAAATTCTATGTCTTTCTGTTCTAATGCCATATTGTTATTCCTTTACCTTCCTACTGCATTTTCATAAATGCGATAATAATCCCCGTTGCCGATACAATCATGCCAAACGTCCATATCATAAACTGAAATAACCTGCGTGAAAGCTGATCAAATCTGTTTTCAAGTAATTCCAGGCGTTTATCAACCTGCTCAAACCGTTTATCAACCTGCTCAAACCGTTTATCAACCTGCTCAAACCGTTTATCAACCTGTTCAAACCGTTTATCAATCATCTCAAATCGCCGTTCCATCATCTGGAAGCTTTTTTCCATTAACTCAAAACCTTTTTGCATCAACTCACGCTGATGTTTCAGCTCCTCTTCCACCCGTACCATCCGCTCACGCAACTCTATTTCATATACAACTGGCGGTTTAGCCAAACTCTGCTCTGCTAATATCCTTGGTAAATTTTCCTTTAAATAACTCTCTATAAATTCTATGTCTTTTTGCTCTAATGCCATGTTGTTATTCCTTTCAAATATATCCCTTATTCTTTCAGTTTAAAAATCAATGCTATTATAT
>JARYLT010000179.1 GCA_029907515.1 Spirochaetota bacterium
GAGATAGCGGGAAAATACGGCATATTGATAAGCGATAGCGACCTGCAGTTCATGGTGGGAGAGAGCCGTCAGGGAGATTGGGTTAATGTCAATAACTATCGCACAACAATACACAAAACCGATGAGAATGGCTATGAAACTGATGAAACCATTCAGGTACTGCATGCGGGCACCGTGGGGCAAACGTATGCAAACATCATGAATCAGCAGAAACGTGATGTGTTTGCCCGTTATATGGCGCATGTGCAGGCAATGTATACACAGGGTGGCTATGATCGTGTGGTGATAGACAGAGCTGCAGAGAAGGATTTGTACGGAATATGGGCTGGCGATAGTTCCGATTATCAGAGCGCACTTACAATAGGAGCAGAGTCAAAAGGCACCATACGCGCAATGCTAGCATACATGGGCTATGTGGAAGGAATGCCTGCCAGTGTGATAAACAGGCTGGATGAGATGATAGGAAGCGATAATGAGGAAGAGGTTGCAACGGCGTTTGCACAGTATGTGAAGCAGTATGAGGGAATAAATGACAGAGAGCTTGCTCAGCGGAAAGCATTGCAGGTACATGAGTGGCAGTTAAAGAAAAAACTTCTGGCTGATAAAAAAGCTGATTGGGATCGCATGGTAAGCAGAATCTTCCAGCGAGGTGTAAAACAGTGGGAGATGATGGTACAGAGTTTTATGAACAGGTGGAAAAACTGGAAGGATGAAACAGAGGAAAAAATACTTGAGGGTAATAAACAGTGGGATGAGCGCATGAAACAATTGCAGCAGGCAAAGCTTCAGTGGCTTGCCGATGCGCAAAGCGGAGTAAGCGCAAAACAGTTGCATAAGCAATTAACGGGTATTGAAGTGTTACTATACGATATGGTCACCATGATGAAAGAAAAATATGGAAATGTAATATCTAAGGTGGATGTGCATGCAATGCTTCTTGATATACTAAAAGAGCAGCCAGAGCTTTTAAGCAGTGAAATAATGAATCTTTCAAAGCAGCATACTGAATTTGGCTTGACGCAAATACGTTTGCGAAACTATAATTACACAATTTTTGATGATGCAAACAGGCTATCAAAAGAATTTGAAACAGCTCAAAAAAAGACAGATAATATTGCACTGCTCAAAGCGTTAACTGAACTTTTAAAGCGGTGCAAAGAACAAATAGATATAGCAAATGAAAACTCACAAACAGCAGCATTGCAGTTTGTAAGTGCCTATAACTTTGGGATAGATGGCAATACATATACACGAAAATTATCAGTAAGCAATAAAAAGCAAAAAATAGATGCGTATCGTCCCTATCAGTATACTGACAGTCTGCTGCTTGGTCCCTACAGTATACCGATGCTGATGGATTTGTATCAAAAAGATGGAGTGGCTTTTACTGCAACCATGAATGTGGTACTGAGCCAGGTGCAAACACGCATGGGCATGATGATGCGGCGGGATGAGACGTGGAGTTATGGTTACTATGTTGGTGAGTTTGGTGAAATAGAACCGGGGCCAAAATTAAAGCACAAAGGCAAAGGCGAATACGGACGCATAACACAAGAGGTATATGATGCAGAAAAAGAAAAGGCAACAGAGGATGCTATATGCCAGTATGTGGATGCAGGGATAGCAGTTACACTGAGCATAGCAACAGCTAATCCCATGGTAGGCGCTGCATATATGAGCTGGAATCAATTCAGTCAGGTGGCAACAGGTGATTTGAGCCTGCAGCACTGGGCTGTGCAAACGGGGATAAGTGTGGCAGCAAGCTATGCAGGAGGCTATGTAGGTGGAGCCACAAATTCAGCAGTGTATGGGTCATTAACAACAAGTGCAATACAGGGCCTGGGTAATTTTGTGGAATATAAACAGGATGGGGGTTTGGGCTTGCAATGGGGTAGCAAGCAGCAGTGGAGAAGCTTTGGCATAGGAGCAGCTACTGCACTGGTAGGAGCAAAGCTTGGACAAATGTACGGCGATGGCTGGAATAATTCATGGCTGCAGTATGGCTACACTGCATCAAGCAGTTATGTAGTAAACAGGTTTGATGGTACAGGAACATGGCAGTATGATTTATTGCAATCAGGAGCAAGCCTTGCAGCACTATGGGCAAGTAACGAGCTGTTAGCACAAGGGACAGTGCCTGGCAATGTGGCAAGCACTACTAATGCTATAGCACCAATGAACAGATTTATTCAGGGAACACTGGAGAATATAATTTTAGCAGGAGTACAGGTGGGTCAGGTTAAAAGCATTTACGATGCACTGTTAGAGCAGAACTGGGCAAAGACACAGTATACCATGGCGGATTACTTAAGCGACTGGGCATCAAAAATAGCCCAGGAACACAGCGAAGCAACACGAAAGATGATGGAGATGGAAAAGAAGGAAGGCCTGCTGGGGTTAGCCTGGTTAGGATTACGCAGAGCAGGAAGCCTGCTTGGTAGCGCATGGGATGGGGTGAGTGAGTTTGCCAAAAGTTTATTTATCAGCAAAGATACTACCAACACTATTGAAACGTTAAGCAATACAAAAGAGTATGAAATCGTTATGACTGATTCAGGGTATGCCAGAAAATATGCGAATGGCAGGTATGAATACATAGATGACGTTGCAGCACAGGCTGAGATGTATAAAGATACATATGGAGGAGAAGTAATACAAACAGCATATAAGGGGAATACAGAATTCAACCCTGACAGAATCCAGGAGGTGCGAGAATTACAGGAAGATGGCAGCTGGAAAGTAACCGTATATGATGAAGAAGGGAAGATAGCACAACAATATTATGAGGTAAAGAAGCTTGATAC
>JARYLT010000017.1 GCA_029907515.1 Spirochaetota bacterium
CTGGAGCAAAGTATATTAATGTTTTTCAACTGAAATCCAGCGGTCGGTACAGCAAACCATTGCATTACCGTGTGGATGAAACTTTTGAAAGCAGTGTGCTTCCCGGTTTTGTGGTTGACTGCGCGCGAATTTTTAAAGGCGCTGATGTATGAATGCATCTTCCAGACTACGTTATTACAATTTTTTCCTGTCTAGTTAAAAGAATATATCATGCAGAAAATACATTACAATTTATCTTGTTTTCTTGCCTTTTTATAATTCTTTAGCATTTTACCAAATTCTCTATCCTTTTGTCTGCGCTCTGCAACCGTTGATTCAAAAAAGGCTTTTTCCTTTGTCATCTTTAAATAATTTTCATAGGATTCTCTGCTGATCTGTCCATGTTCAACTGCATGGATGACAGCACACCCAACTTCGCTGGTATGGGTGCAATCGTTGAATTTACAGTGTGCTGCAAGGCGGTAAATATCATCAAACGTTGTTTCAAGGCCTTCTGATGCATCAGCTATCCCCACTTCCCGCATACCGGGATTGTCAATTAATATGCCGCCATTTTCAAGAATTATCAGTTGCCTGTGGCTTGTGACGTGCCGGCCCTTATGGGTGCTCTGGCTGATTGTATCTGTCTTCATGATATCTTTGCCGCAAAGATTGTTTACAAGTGTTGATTTCCCAACACCGGATGATCCCAGCAGGCAATATGTTTTGCCCTTTTCGATAATCTGTACCAGCGCTTTGTATCCATTCTGTGTTTTGTTGCTGATTGCACACACGGGAACATTATCAATCCGCTGCTTTATATTCTCGATAATTTCCAACGTATATTTTCCATTTATTAAATCGGTTCTGGTCAATACAATTACAGGTTGTACTTTTGATGCGCTGCAAATGGTGAGATATCGTTCGATTCTGTTTATGTTAAAGTCTCTGTCAACTGCCAGAACTATAAAAGCAAAATCAACATTCGCAGCAATAATCTGCTTCTGGCCGAGTTTACCAACGGCCTGCCGCTCTATCGTAGAAAATCGTGGAAGTATTGCATGAATTATTGCAAAATCAGAATCGACAATTGTTAGTGCAACCCAATCACCAACCGCGGGGAAATCCTCTCTACCTGTGGCTGTAAAACGCAGTTTGCCGGTTATTTCAGCGTCATATTCACCATGTGCTGTGTTCACCACATAGCGTTCTTTATGTTCTGCGATGATTCTTCCTATCTCAAAATGTTGCAGGTTGTGTTCAATCCGCAGTTGTTCTAATGTTTCATTGTAGCCTAAATCTTCAAGATTCATTTATGTATTTCCGTTGGATTTGTGTTCGTTATACCTTTCATTTCGTGCCAGTACTGTAACAGTAAATCCTGCTTTAATAAGTTTACCAGCAAAAATACTACCTATAGCTCCGGCTCCATACACTAACATTTTCATCATTGTCTCCTTGATGTTATTTACCATATTGCAAGGTCTTAATTCAATATAGCACATGATTGAAATTGATATACAATTTTGTACAAAAACAAAATTGACGAATTCTTGTTCAATACTTTCCCAATTTTTATTTGACACAATCTCAGCTGAGTTAACCATACTACATTACCAGCACATACAGTTTGTTATTGTGAAATTACAGTAAAATGTGATAGATAAGTAACTATGATAAAAATAGGAACACGGGGTAGTGCACTGGCGTTGTGGCAGGCTCATTTTGTGGCAGGCCAGCTCACACAGGAACATACAATAGTCACCATAAAAACAAAGGGTGATCGCATACAAAATGTGTCCTTTGATAAAATTGAAGGCAAAGGTTTTTTTACCAAGGAGCTGGAAGAGGCCCTGTTATCAGGAACTATCGACATGGCTGTGCATTCCATGAAGGACCTGCCAACCGATGACACGCCTGGACTTGCCATTGCAGCGGTTACAAAACGTGAGGACCCATCCGATGTAATCATTATACGGCCTGAAGCATATAGGGCAAACCACTGGTTTCCGCTAAAGGAAAATACAAAAGTTGGGACAAGCTCACTGCGAAGGGTGGCACAGCTGAAACGAATTTTGTCGTCAGCGGAAGCCATGCCACTTAGAGGCAATGTGCCCACACGCATCCGTCGCCTGCGCGAAGCTAAGTTTGATGCCATCATACTGGCTAAAGCGGGATTAAAACGGTTGGGTGTTGATCTGTCGGGGTTTTACAGTATGGTGCTGCCATTCAGCTACTTTTTGCCTTCACCAGGACAGGGTGCGCTAGCCATACAGGTGCGCAGTGATGACAAAACAGCAATTGAAGCAGTAACGCATCTTCATGATGAAGCAACAGCAAAATCAGTTCAGGCTGAGCGACAGTTCCTGAAAGCGTTTGGTGCAGGCTGTCACGTACCATTAGGCGCATTTGCACATTGTGTTGATGAAACAATTATACTTACCGGTGTCATTCTTTCAGTTGACGGAACTCGGTATTTTCGCCATACTGTTGAAGATACTGACCCACAACGAGCAGGCGACAGGTTAGCACGCTTTATGATTGAGCAGGGAGCAGAAAAACTACTATGAAACAACATGGATTTGTGTATTTAGTAGGAGCAGGTCCCGGTGATCCGGGACTCATTTCGGTTAAGGGGAAAGAGTGCATTGAAAAAGCTGATTGCATTATCTACGACTATTTAGCAAATCCGGTATTGTTGCAACACACCCGCGCCGAGCTTATCTATGTGGGTAAGCAGGGAAGCCAGCACACGCTGTCACAGGAAGAGATTAACAGACTCATTGTGCAAAAGGCGCGCGAAGGTAAAGTGGTGGTGCGATTAAAGGGTGGTGATCCATTTATCTTTGGCAGGGGCGGTGAAGAAGCAGAAGAATTAATAGCAGCAGGTATAGCCTATGCGATAGTTCCCGGTATATCGTCCTTTTATTCGGCACTGGCTTATGCCGGCATCCCTATAACTCACCGTGATTATGCAGCAAGCTTTGAAGTAATCACCGGACACAGGCGAGCTGATGGTACGGAAGATATAACATTGCCCGATTATAGTCCGCAGAAAACGTACACATTTCTTATGGGAATGAAAAACCTGGATACTATCTGCAAGCGATTGATACAGGAAAAAAATTTCCCGGCGCAAACACCAATCGCAGTGGTTACCTGGGGAACCTTGCCAAAACAAAAGGTGGCAACCGGCACACTGGAAACTATTGCCACAGAAGTAGAAAAGGCTGGATTAACGCCACCAGCTATTATTGCAATAGGCAGGGTAGTGAGCTTGCGAAACACGTTGCGCTGGTATGACACCTTACCGCTATTTGGCAAAAAAGTGGTGGTGACGCGCACGCGTGAGCAGGCAAGCGTTCTTTCCAGACGCTTGTATGAGTTAGGTGCTGATGTGGTGGAGTTTCCTACCATAGCAATAAAAAAATTGCCGGAACTATCGCCACTCCATAATGCTTTGAACAGATTGCATGATTATGACTGGATTGTATTCACATCACAGAATGCGGTGAGCATTTTCTTTGAGGAAATGTTTGCATTAGGGTTTGATGCGCGCTCATTGCGGTGTAAGGTGGCAGCAATTGGTCCTGCAACACGTGATGCGTTACGGGCATATGCAGTAGTTGCCGATCTGGTGCCACAGGAGTATGTGGCCGAAAGCCTGGTGGATGCGTTTAAGGGTGTGGATATTGCAGGCAAAAAAATTCTTGTTCCCTGTTCGATAAAAGCACGGGCTGCATTGACTCAAGGCCTGCAGCAGGCAGGAGCGCAGGTGGAAAGAGTGCATATCTATGATGCTACCAGGCCTGAAGTAACACCTGCAATGCTACAGCAAGTGCAGAATGCTGACATCATTACATTTACCAGTTCATCAACGGTGCGCAATTTTGTGGAGCTTGCAGGAACCACTACAGCAGCAGTTGCCTGCATAGGTCCAATCACAGCAGACGAGTGCATAAAACAGGGACTATCGCCACATATTGTTGCTAAAGAATATACAATAGAAGGATTGGTGCAGGCTATACTGGAGTATTTTACAGGATAGTTTTTTACATTTCATTATTATAGGAGTAATACTATGCATCCCTATTACAGGCCACGGCGTTTACGTGAAACAGAAGTAATACGAAATCTTTGTGCTGAAACAGTTCTTGATTACAATAAACTCATCATGCCCTATTTTGTGATTGAAGGTAGCAATATTGCCCAGCCCATTGAGTCAATGCCAGGAGTAAGCCGCCTATCAATTGATAATCTTTTGAAAACATTGGAAGCTGATGTTGCGTCGGGTGTACAGTCTATTATACTCTTTGGCATTCCGTATGAAAAAGATGAAAAAGCCAGTGGTGCGTATGATGATAATGGTATAGTACAGAAAGCCTGCAGGGAAATAAAAAAACATTTTAAACACATAACTATTATTACTGATGTGTGCCTGTGTGAATACACAAGCCATGGCCATTGTGGCATGGTAGTTAATGGTAGGGTAGATAATGACAGTACATTGGAACTGCTGGCCAAAACAGCTGTTTCGCATGCACAGGCAGGTGCTGATGTGGTAGCACCATCGGATATGATGGATGGCCGCATTGAAGCAATACGAACAGCACTTGATGAAGCAGGATTATTTCATATTCCCATTTTATCATATGCTGCAAAATATGCTTCGGCTTTCTATGGCCCATTCAGGGATGCAGCAGGGAGCGCACCGCAATTTGGTGATAGGCGTAGCTATCAGATGGATTTCAGAAATGCACGTGAAGCGTTGAAAGAGGTGTATCTTGATATTGAAGAAGGTGCTGATATTGTCATGGTAAAACCTGCACTTGCATACTTAGATATACTATACCGTGTTAAACAGGCGGTAGATGTTCCCGTATGCGCCTACAATGTGAGTGGTGAGTATTCAATGGTAAAAGCTGCAGCCACATTAGGGTTTGGTGATGAGGCACGCCTGGTACGTGAAATTATGACAGCAATTTTTAGGGCTGGAACCGATATGGTGATTTCATATCATACAGTTGATATCCTGAAAAACAGGTGGTTTGATTAGTTTATGTAAGGGGGGATTATGGCATTGCATACATCACGGTCAAAAGAACTTTATGAAGAGGCATGTAAATATATGCCTGGCGGTGTTAACTCACCAGTGCGTGCATTTCGTTCGGTTGGTGGGCATCCACTGTATTTTAAATTAGGCAAGGGTAGTCATATCATTGATGAAGATGGTAATGATTTTATTGATTACTGCATGTCATGGGGACCGCTTATTTTAGGGCATGCTGATAATGATGTTGTTAAAGCTATACAGAAAGTAGCTGAAAATGGCACAAGCTTTGGTGCACCACATGAAGGGGAGATAAGCATCGCGCGAATGGTGGTTGAATCATTCCCTGGTATTGAAAAAGTTCGCTTTGTTAACTCAGGTACTGAAGCAACCATGAGTGCTATCAGACTTGCACGCGGGTATACTGGCAAAAGCAAGATAATAAAATTTGATGGTTGCTACCATGGCCATGCTGATCATCTGCTGGTTGCTGCAGGTTCAGGGCTTGCAACCTTTGGTATGCCCGATTCAGCTGGTGTCACAAAGGATAATGCCAGAGACACCATAGTGGTGAAATATAATGACATAGATGCCTTGCATCAGGTACTATCGCACAACGATGATGTTGCGTGCTGTATCATGGAGCCGGTATGTTGTAACTACGGGCTTATTCTTCCAAAAAAAGATTACCTGAAACAGGTGCGAGAGCTATGTACAAAACATAAAGTTCTTTTGATATTTGATGAGGTTATTACTGGTTTCAGGCTTGCCCGCGGTGGTGCACAGGAGCGTTTTGCTGTACAGGCTGACATCACAACGCTTGGTAAAATTATTGGCGGGGGACTACCTGTTGGTGCTTATGGGGCATCGTCTGAAATTATGGCTAAGGTTGCCCCCGATGGGCCTGTGTATCAGGCAGGAACACTTTCAGGTAATCCTATTGCTGTTGCAGCAGGCATTGCAACGTTGCAAAAATTGGTGCCATCAGCATATCAAAAGCTTGAGGAACTGGGCACATATTTTGAAGAACAGATGAAACCGATTATATCGCGTTTTAAAAATAAAGTGCTGTTTATGCGCTTTGCTTCAATATTTGCATTGTACTTTACCAATGAAGATATCATTACAAGTGTTGATCAGGTTAAAGAGTGCAATATGCAGCAGTTTGCACGCTTTCATAGGTTAATGCTTGAGCGCGGTATATATCTTTCGCCATCGGGTTATGAGGTTGGCTTTTTATCCTTATCGCACTCAAAAGATGATATTGACAAAACCGTAAAAGCAATTGGTGAATCGTTAGAAATAGTATTACGTTAACCGCTTGTCCTGTGGCAGGGCAATTTTGAATATAATGGAGTTTTTCTTAAGTTCGGGAGTAATGATTCCACCGTGCAGCATAATGATACGCTGGGCAATACAGAGGTTAAATGTTTCAATATTTGATCGAGTTGTGTAAAATGGATCAAAAATATAGGGTAAATCTTCTTCGGCAAGTATGTCCGTAGAAAACGAGATGGTGATAATAAATTCATAAACACTATCATGACAGTGCATACGTATTGTGTCCTTTTTTGCATGCTGAGCAATAAATTCAATGATGCGGATAAAAGCAAAACGTAAGCGGTCATAATCTATATACATGTGATAATGATTTTCGGTTTCAATAGTTATATGTAAATCTTTATTAAATTGTTTTGCAGCTGCACTTAACGTTGTTTTTTGTTCTTGTAAAAATTTTACAATATCGTATGCAGATAGTTGAACTCTTTTTAGGTCGCCCATCTCTTCAATTTGCTGCGTCAGGTAGTTCAGTCGTTCAGCATTTTCAACAATATAGGATAAAAATTTTTTTGCCTCGGAGTGATCTATCCCTTCTTCACATTTTCGCATAAGGAGATTGGCATATCCACCTATGGAAACAAGGGGATTTCGTACCTCATGAGCTATTGAGTCTGCTAACTGTTTCAGTGATTCAAAACGGTCAAAATAATTTTTCCGTATCTGGGCAATGAGTTGCTGCTGCTTACGATGGAGTTTAAATAAACGGGTAGTATCAGTTAATACAAATGCAATCAGGTAAGACTCTTCATCTTTAATTGCTAATATGTTAACCTTATAGTGATGAATTTTATTATTTATTTTTAAGCTGATATGTTCTGCATGAGTTTTATCAGGTTGTAGCGAACGTAAAATATTTTTTATTTTTTCATCTTCCAGGATACTGATTGCACCATCTTTTGTAACAAACTTTTCTGCCCTGTCATTGTTAAAAAGTACATTGTAATTATTACCGTCAATGATGAGTATCCCGTCATTCACCAGGTCAAAAAGATTGATGAGTTGTAAAGAAGATTTCAGCATGGGTATAGTATATATGTAAAAAAAATTGAGGTCAATAAAAAATAATGTTATCTATCAAACCTGTATAATCCTGATTGTTTTGCCCACAAGTAAGCCTGATCATATTCCTGTATGGTAATACGCCTTCCCAGGCTTTTATGGGTATGTGCCCTGTATTCAGGACGGTACTGAGCCATAATATTTACATATGTGTGAGGTGAAATAGCAGATAGTTCCTTAAAAATAAGGTCACTGCGGACAATGTTCTCAGGCATGACTAAATGACGTACCAGCAAACCTCTTTTTGCAATGCCCGTTTCAATGACAAGGTCTCCAACCTGACGATGCATCTCTCTTAGGGCGGCAATAGCTTTTTGCGGATAATCACGGGCACCACTTAATTCCATTGCAACTGTAGTGTCCATATATTTGAAATCGGGCATGTAAATATCAAATATACCATCTGACAATTGTATTGTTTCTACCGAATCATAACCACCTGAATTGTATACCAGAGGAATAGTAAGGCCACGTTCAATGGCAAAAGGGAGTGCCTCTATAATTGCATGGACCACATGTGTTGGGCTTACAAAATTTATGTTATGGCAGCCCTTTTGCTGCAGCCGTATCATCATATCAGCCAGTTCTTCAGGGGTAACTTCGTGGCCGTTTGGCATTTGTGATATATCCCAGTTCTGGCAGAATATGCAGGCAAGGTTACAATTGGCAAAAAAGATTGTCCCTGAGCCATATGTACCAACAAGACATGATTCTTCACCAAAGTGTGCATGATATGAAGCTACGAGTGCTTGCAAACCAGTTCTGCATTTACCGGTTGCAGAACGCCTGTCAACTTTGCATGCGTGAGGGCAGAGCGTACAGTGGGTAACGATAGTGTTCAGCGCTTCAATGCGTTTATGAAGCTCTCCACGTTCATATAAAGCTATGTATGATGGATAACTCATGAGTGCTACTCTTTTCAAGAAGTATTATGTTTATTGATACCAGGCAATTTAATAAACAAAATAATTAAATTAGTACATCATGCTTTCTTTTCATTATATGCGTATAACAATTTTAAGGATTCATTAAAAAAACTCAAAAATTTTTATCATAATTTTTCAAATTTTTTATCCTGAAGCGTATTTATATATAAATACAATAGATTTCTACCATGAGGTATCTATGGCTGAAAATATCCATGATAAAGGGTATAAGTATTTATTTTCCAATCCATTAATGGTGAAAGAACTGTTGGAATCATTTGTCTACATGGATTGGGTTAAAGAAGTTGATTTTACTCAGGCTGAAACTATCGATAAAACGTATGTAAATGATTACTATAGAGAATATGAAGCAGATATTATCTATAAATTGCGTTTTAAAAATACTGATATGTATATCTATCTATTGATTGAATTCCAATCCACTGTAGACAAATTTATAGCATTCAGGATGTTACAATATATTGTAGAATTATACCGGGAATTGATATATTCTCACAATGTTAAAAAATTGCCTGTTGTATTCCCTATTATGATATATAATGGTGATAAAGTATGGAAAGCACCACTAACACTTGAAGAATTGATTGATATTCCAGAAATATTACATGAATGCTTACAGTATGTCCCCAGGTTCAGGTATTATCCATTAATTGAAAATGAACTTGATCCTGTAATTCTTCAAAAGATGATGAATGTGATATCTACTGTGTTTTTGTTGGAAACAGGTGATGATGCAATATTTTATAAAACTATTGACAGGATTAAAGATTTGGTGCAAATTTATACAGAGAAAGGCGAATTTTTGCTTATACGTTCATTATTATACTGGTTATTACATTATTTGCAATCACACGGTATTGTAGATGGTGATGAGAAAATATCTGAAAATTTGATAAAAACTCCTCAGGAGGCAACCTCAATGTTAGCACAAACATTAAAAAAGATAAAATCAGATTTAATAAAAGAAGGATTTAATAAAGGGATTGAAAAAGGAATTCAAAAAGGAATTAAACAGGGCAAGTTGATAGGAAAGCATGAAGAAAGAATTGCTATTGCACGCAATTTATTGAAAAGCGGAATCGATGATAAAACAATTATCAAAATAACTAAATTAACAAAAGACCAGTTGAAAGAGCTAAAAAATAGGTAACCATTATACAATGTTTATTCTTTCTTCCTCATTTCGTTTAAAATAATTTCTTATAAGTACAATCATATCGTTTATTTCGTTACATTGTCGTATTGATGAAAACAATGTGTGGCCAAATTTTACATTTTTGTGATAATATGCACAAAAACGGTGTGCCCTGCTTTTGTGAAGCTTCTGCGGAAGCATTACCTGTATATTTTGTAATACGTCTATCCACATTTCTTCAATATTAAGCGATAGCGACAGCGATTGTTGCCGCAATGCAGCTTCACACTGTGCAAATATCCATGGTTTCTGTACCGCTGCTCTGCCAATCATGATGCCATCACAATGGGTTTGCTGTAAACGATGTAGTGCTGATGCTGGTTCACTGATATCGCCATTGCCAATAACAGGGATGTTTACCTCAGTTACTATCGCCTCAATGATATCCCAGCGAGCTTTGCGTGTAAATCCCCATTTTGCAGCACGTGGATGAATAATGACTGCATCCACACCTTCATCCTGCAGCATACTAACAAATTGACGTAAGAATTGAAGGTTAACATCATGAAAGCCAGCACGCATCTTAACAGTAAGAAGGCCGTAAACGTTTTTTCTGCAAGCGACAATAACTGACTTTGCCAGGTGGAAATTGCAAAGAAGACTGGCACCAGCGCCAGTTTTAAGAATATGCGGTGCAGAGCATGCCATGTTTATATTAATGCCATCACATCCGTAATCCTGTAAAATTGTTGCAGCGTTGGCCATAATGTCAGGATTATTCCCAACCAGCTGGTAAAAAAAAGGATTGTCAAAATCATAGCGCTGTATTAAAGGCTCGTTATGGGGTGCTTTTGCATGTATAGCACCACTTGCAAGCATCTCAGAATACAGAACAACGTTATCAGTAAAATTTTTGACAACCTTACGCAGCGCTGGTGTGGTAAGCTCTGCCATGGGCGCTAAATGCAGTGTGTGATGTGTGCCATTAATAACCATAGTATATAAAGCATGTTGTTTTTATCTTCGCCAGCGTTCGTCGTATTTGTTTAGTAGCAAGCTTAACAACAAACTAACGAACATAATTAAAATTGCGAAAAACCCATATGAGATGTACCACGGTATCCCCTGGGTCATCATTGAGTATTCTGACATGCCAAAAATACCAGCTATTAAATTTAAAGGTAGAAATATTACATTTATCTTTGTTAGATTTTTAATAAGAATATTCATGTTGTTGTTCACAATGCTTCCACGGGCATCCATAAGACCAGCAAAAACTTCTGTATAAATTTCTGCCTGCTTTTTTGCCTGGTGGTGGTCAATGATAATATCATTTAAGAAATCAAAATTAACACGCTGATTATTAGTAATAAGATATGACCGTAATTTTTCAAGGGAAGTAATGTTGGTATCTATTGCATGCAGGTAGTATATTAACTTTTCGCTGAGATTAAACATTTGCACTAAATGTTTTGTTTCAATGGATTTATTAATTTTATTCTGAATTTCCTTTGAAATCATTTTAATGATTTTTAGATGTTCAGTAAAATGTTTTATTGTATGGTGTTGAAAATGAAACAGTACATCAAAAAGTGATTCGATCTGATTGTGTACTTTTTCGTGAATATATGTTAAAGTTTCAGGACTGATGATAATCATTGTACTGTCTTTTATGAAGAAGCCTATAGTTATAACGTTAAGGGATGAAAGTTCATTTATTGTCATAGATGTTGGAATTTTCCAGATTAAAACAAGATAATCTTTTTCAATTTCAAATCGTGACAGCTCTTCAGTATCCAGAGCTGAATAGAGTGAATGAATATCTATTGAGTAATTAAGGGCTATAGTATTTATTTCTTCATCATCGGGGTTTGAATATATTAATATAGTACCATCAAATTTCTTTACCAATGAATCTTTAGTAAATTCATATTGTTCTAACATATTGGTTACCTCCTACAATAGTATTTTATCAACAGTATTTTATAAACATAATCCCAGGTTTTTCCTGAAATCTATTATTAACATTATATCCTGAATCACGTTCAGGATGGCTTTAAAATGATGTAATTCTGGAATTGACACGAATCATTTCATTCATTAAATGTAAAATTCTGAATCATTTTTAAAACTCGATACAGGTTACTATTCAGAATCACTCTGTCTCTGCAATTACAAAATTCTTGACTTGCCATTATTGATGGTGGCTATAGTAATAGCTTATGATAATGTGTAAATATATAGTGATATGTCAAATGAATAATGATTTGTATTTTAGCCACGACTACATGGAATTATTAGTCATACACAGAGTTATACTTGCATGAATATGAAGAAGAATATATTTTTAACTGGTGCGCCTTCATCAGGCAAAACAACTGTGATAAAAAAAGTTATAGCAATGCTGCCGTATTCAGCCAATGGTTTTTATACTGAAGAAGAAAGAGTGGAAGGCAGGCGCACTGGTTTTGTATTGCATACGCTTGATGGCAAAACAGGGTATTTAGCACATCAGGATATTGCCTCACCATATCATATACGGCGGTATGGTGTGGATATACATAATGTTGAGACAATTGCTGTCCCGTCAATCATTCCAAAAGGCAATACAATTATTATACTGGACGAAATTGGTAAGATGGAATGTTTTTCAGAAACATTTAAAGAAACAGCACTAAAAGCACTTGATAGCCCAAATATTGTTATTGGTACCATAACATTGGGTGGGGACGAATTCATTCAAGCTATAAAGCAGCGTGATGATATGGAAATACATGAAGTAACATTGGAAAACAGAGACATATTGCCTGATATCATTGTTCAAAAGGTTAAAAATCTTATGATAAATAGTGATGAATAATCTTTTATCACTTCATATTAATTTTAATGTAAATTTATTGATTATGTAAAATTCGTAAATAAAAATTTCAATCCTGTTGCTTAATAAAGCAGGATTTTATAGGACTTTGTTTCTAATATTTTTTCAAATAATTGTTTACAAATTCTATTATAGTAATGTAATTATATGATCAATGGTTCGTAAAAAAGATAACAACTTCCCCAACCCTGAAGGCAAGATCAACGTATTGAAGCGCTACCTTCATATACTGGCGCTTCTGCAATCACCACCTGGAACCAACGAAACCTGGAATGCAGCAAGACTTGCACAGTTACTATCGCTTGAAGAAGATGAAAAAGACATTAGCGACAGCCATGTCCGAAAATACATCAAAGACCATATAGAAAATGAGTTAGGAATAAGTGTTGACCGTACACAGGGCGGACTCATAACAGCACTTGCAGAAGACCTTGATCCTGACATGCAGCTTGAAATTGCGCGGGTATATAGCGACTTTGTGGTAAAGGACTCAACGCGTGATATGATATTGCAAAAATTTATTGCAGCAAATCCTGATCGGGCACTATGGACATTGGCACGCATCTATTTTGCAGCGCTTGAGAAACGCATGATACAATGTAGCTACAAAACCAATGAAGGGCAGTTACTAACTGGCTGGAAACTGTGTCCCTGTTATTTTATATTTCGTAACAACAATCTGTATCTTATAGTGTATGATGTAGATATGAAAAAATACCTTCCGCTTGTTGCTGAGCGCATACAGAATATTGTGGTATGTGATAAAAAACATGATATTAGCTGGGAAGTCCCTGATGTTGATGAGTTATTTGCAACGTCACTGAGCGCATTTATTGATAACACCAATATAGTGGAAGTTACCATTCGCTATTCACAGGTTGTAAAAACAATCATTGAAAATATTATTGCCTCGTTACAGCCTGCAATACAAAAGGAGCCCAATAACTGGCACAGAGCAACATTTACCATAAGCGATTATCTTTACCTGTGCAAACAGCTTGTGCTGTATGGAAGAGAAGTAGAGATAGTAAGCCCACACAAGGTACGACAGGCCATGATACACATGCTTAAGGAAAGCTTAAGCGTGTATGAACAATAAACATCGCAAGTCAGTTGCTACCTTTTTTACTATGCTTATAGTATTTTACCAATAAATAACCTGCCATACGTAGTCTAAATGTAGTAGCGATAGTTACTCATAAAGGATCTATCTTCAACAACCACGGTGTTAACAAAGTACCCTATATTACCATTACAGGAGGTAGCTATGCCTTTACCAAAATCATATCGACGTCACCATAGACTTTTTCACAGAGCACCACAGCCAGGACTGGATGCTTCAATACGTAAAGAGATAATGGAATACACAATGAATTTGCTGCAGCATTTAGAACCAAACGAACGCTTGCTAACACTGTGTATGGAATGTTTAAGTATTACAAGCCGTAGAGAGATAGTAGAATCACTGTTTTCTGAAAAAGAAAAGAAAAACCGTAATGAATTTGGTCCAAATTATTATGAAGATGCATTAGGGAGCTTGCATAATCCTTCAGACTTAGCTTCTACAATTATGCGGATTGTACTGAGTACTGTGCAAAAGAAAAAATGGGATACAGTACGTTACAAGATTTTTATGTTAATAAAAAAAGAATATGAAACTATTGCACAGTATAAACATGAATTAGATGAGCGCTTATCTAAATTGGCGGCATTTTTTTCACTCACTGGCATTGATTGCACTATTATGAAGCTATGGGCTATAGCTATTTCAATACCAAACAGCCCGTTAAAAGAACTGTTGTCTGAAGTTAATTACAGTGAATTGCAAAAACGCATTGCTATTGCTACAGGATTGCCGCTTGCTGCTGTTAGAATGTCCCTATCAAAAAAAGGGCTTTTATATACCTCTCGCATCATTGAGTCTATAAATCCTGATGGTTATGAACATATAGTGCTGTCGGATGAAATAATTGAATTTTTGAATGATGTTGCAAGTGAAGATTTGCTTGAGAAATATGTTAAATTAGATACTGAGCCGACTATACCATTACAGGACTTCAGTGTATCAGATGATGATACATCTATAGTAACGAGTTTATTAAAAAGCAAACAACCCTGCAATATCCTTTTATATGGATTCCCGGGAACAGGTAAAACCCAGTTTGCACGGAGCATAGCTACGCATAGTGGCCGTAAAGTCTTTATGCTTGTCTATAGCAGTGGACGCGAAAGTACCAGGCATGAAAGCATAAGTTCGCGTCTTATGGCTGTAACCATTGCTATGAAGATAGCTGAAAAAAATGATGCAATTCTGATTATAGATGAAGCAGATGAGCTTCTTAATACACAATCGTTTTTTCCACTTTTTTCTTTTGATTCAGGCAATAAAGGCAGGATTAATGATTTGCTTGATACCAGTAATGCGCAGTGTATCTGGATAACTAATTCTATATATGGAATATCATCGTCAACATTGCGCCGTTTCAACTACAGCATAACGTTTAAGCACTTCACTTCTGCACAGCGTATTGTCCTATGGCAAAGAATACTTAAACACAGTGAGCTTGAAAAATATTTCACCAGTGAGATAATCCATGAACTATCGCATAAATATGCCGTTAATGCTGCGGGAATTGCAAGTAGCATCAAAGCAGTTGAAACAATGTTTACACACAAGACTATATCGGAAGACAAAATAGTTCCCGTGATTGAAAAGCTATTACAACGTCACCTTAAGCTTTCTGGCAACATGAATATAGAAAAGCTTAATCCATTAACCCCACAGTATGATCTGACATTCTGCAATACTGATACCAATCTTGATGGAGTTGTAAAGGCTGTCAGGCGATATTATTCTGGGCAATGCAATGTTACAAACATTTCTATTCTGCTATGGGGACCATCAGGTACAGGAAAGACTGAGTTTGTCAAATATCTTGCAAAGGAGGTAGGAAAAGAGCTTATCATAAAGCGTGCATCAGATTTAATAGACAAGTATGTGGGGGAAACCGAAAAACTTATGCGCCAGGCCTTTGAAGAAGCGCACGAAAAAAATGCACTGCTATTTATTGATGAGGCTGACACATTTTTTGCAAGCCGCGAGCATGCACAGCGTTCCTGGGAAATTTCTTTTGTCAATGAGATGTTAGTTCAAATGGAAAATTTTACAGGGGTTTTTATTTGTTCAACTAATATGCTTGAGCTTTTAGACAGTGCTGTTATGCGTCGTTTTTCATTTAAAATTAAGTTTAACCCTGTAAAAGCTGACATGCGTGTTAAAATGTATGAGCGTTATTTTGTAGGCGATAGCAACCAGCTGTCTTTGCCGCAAAAGAAAAGAATTGCAGGCCTTGAAGGGTTAACGCCAGGACATGTCAAAGCCGTGCATCAGAAAATCGTGATGATGGATGAGTTAAACAACCACGATGTCATCATAGATGCCCTTGAAAAAGAAGTACAGTATATGATGAAAAATAAAAACTCCAAAACAGGCTTTTCTATATAAGGAAATTTTATATCAAAAGGAGAAAACCATGTACGCAATACATAGATTTTTACAGGAAACAATGAAACAAAAGAAAATATCCAAAAAAGAATTAGCGCAGCGTTTAGGATATAACAATATATCAAAAGGTATAAGACGCATTGATGAATTTTTAGAGAAGGCAACACTCAATGAATATATCGTATCTAATCTACATAGTGCACTTGATGAACCAAAGGAAAAGATACTTGAAAAGTTAGAAGAAACAAAAGAAGAGATTGTACGTGAAATACAAAAGCAGGAAGAGGAAAAAAGGCAAAAACAAGAAGAAGAGCGCAAAAACTTTAAACCTTTTTTATACTGTGTAACAGAAGATCCAAAACCTTCGCCAATTTTTATTTGTGCAATTACACAATCATTTTTGTTGAAAAAGGTTGACCTGCCCATCACTTTCAATGAGCTATCGATAGAAGCAAAACAAAAAGCTATAAAGGATGCAATAAAAGAGCATCATAGTTTTGTAGAGCAAAGATGGCATGGGAGGATTCCTGCCTATGGGAAGATTTTAGCCTATACACTTGTTGTAGAGTATGATTATAATGAAGAAGATTTGCCAGTATATGCCATTGATGGAAGTATTATAGAAAATCCCCCACGCTTTTATCAGGACATTGAATTAGGAGTGGCGTATATTGGAATACAGAAGAAGAAAGATATAACA
Source organism: Spirochaetota bacterium (assembly GCA_029907515.1). Classification (GTDB taxonomy): domain Bacteria; phylum Spirochaetota; class UBA4802; order UBA4802; family UB4802; genus UBA4802. Next base: position 16,595 of record JARYLT010000017.1, read on the forward strand.
TGGTTTTTTAAAAATGTTGAAATTGTTATAGAAAAAATTCAGCGATAAATACCAAAACACACTAAATTACTTATTTTATTAAATCTACCTTTCTACATTTTACTTGACTAAATCTGTACAATAGGACAATAACGGCACAATATATATTGGCGAGGTACTAATGATAAAATACATAATCCCGCTATTACTTGTTGTATGTGCTGGCTGCACACAGTATGTTGATGTGGGTGATGTTGAGTTTTCAGTACAGGTGGTTTTCCAGCAAAATGTACCTGTATTTGCCACTACCTATACCATAACCCTATTAAACACCAGTATAAATAAAGTTGTAAAAAACTACACGGCAACAGTGGCGATAGTTACTGAAGATAAGCATACTCTTAAGCAATTAACAGTTGCTGCTGATAAACTTTTGCCAAAGCAAGTACAACAGATAACCATTACACAGAATGAATCTGAAGAAGCAATTAAACCACTATTCAATGAATTGGAGATAGATATTAATGAAGTAATAAAGCAGCAGGAAGCAGCTTTGGTATTGCCCGAGGGTATGGTAAAAGTGGAAAAAGCACACTATGAAACCGTTGATATCGTAACATATTTACAAGAGGTTGGACAATGAAATTTGATGATAGCAAAATATATTTTTATTTTTCAATAGCAGTACTGGTTGCAGGAATTTTGTTTGGATTACCGGGTATCTATTCAAAAATGGTAACTGAACCAGCAATAGAAAAGCTTTTAGTACAGAATACCGATAGCCAGAAATTAAAACAGGCTTATATTATGCTGCGCAATCCACACATTTTTGCAGGATATGACCGTTATGATGAAGCAGGAGCAGGCATTGAGTATATTTTGAAAGAGTTTGATAACCGCGTAGCCCAGCAAAAAGAATTTACTTCTAATGATGCCATGTATCTTGAACTGTTGCTTTTACGTCGTCAGCAGGGAAGTGATCTTTCTATAAAAACCATGATATATTTTATATTGCTTTCATTATTGGGTGTTACAGCACTTGCTATAGAAAAACATGTAAATAAAAAATAACTATTACGACAACAATCCCTGAATAATCAAATCCACCGCTTCATCTTCATCAAGACCTCGTGCCATAAGCGTTTGCAATTGCTTATCGTCAACACTGCCAATGGCTGCTTCATGGGTAACATGCGCTTTGGGATGATACACCTCAACAATGGGAATGGCTTTTGCAACACCATTATCCTGAATGATTTCTTTGCAATCAACATGTCCCCGTGCAAATGCTGCATGTGCGGTTAATGTATTGTACACAGTAGCTTTTGCATTATCTCTAACGGCAATGCGTGTGGTTAGTACACCAACGGCACCCTGGCCTTTCAGATGTCCTGTTTCCCGTATGGTGATATCATCATTATCAATACCGTTTACCTTGGCATTCATCTCTAGAAGGCTTCCTTCGTAGCAGGTTGTCTCATAATTAATATCAATAATACCAGCTTTTCCCCGTAAAAGCTCAAAATCAGTTTTAAACGTGGCATTCTTTTCAACAGTAACTATCGCATGCGGAACTACAGTAATTAAACCTCCTGGTGCATGGACATGGCGCTCTACATATGAGTAATACGCTCCCTCTTTAATAACAATATTTGCCTGCATTTTGTGTGTAATATTTTTTGCATTGGGGAATGTGCAGTGTGCAAGTATAGAAACTTTTGCATGCTCTTCTATGGTAACATCCATGATAATTTCTTGAAGGCCATCTTCAGGAAGCATGCCAAAACAAAGATGCACTGGCTTTTGGATAATGCTACCTGCTAACACCTTCATGGTAACAGTAACACCGTTTGGAGTTTCATGTGGCTCAACAACAAGCCCTGGCACTAAATGTGCCCCAACCACCATATTGCCGTTTATAACCAGATGTGCAATATCCGGGTCATTTAAGGCAGCGTCAGTAAGCCCCATTGTTTTATATAATGTTTTTGCAATTTCGCGCTTATCATCCATTACTGTACTTCTCCTAACACAGGAATATTTTTATGATCACAGGGGATACATTTATTTTCAAAATATCCTGAAATTTTATCAATGCTTCCCTTATCAATAATGTCACCATGACACATTAAAAACGCATGCTCAGCTTTTTTCAGTACTGCCATACTATGGGTGATAGTTATTACCGTAGAACCTCTTTCCTTTAAAATATTTATTGCATCAAAGATACGTTCCAGCGCTTCCACATCAATGCCTGAATCAGGTTCATCAAGCAGCACAAGCTCAGGTTGCATCACTAAAAGTGAAGCTAATTCAATGCGTTTTCGTTCGCCGCCACTTAAGGTTTTGTCACATGCACGCTGCAGGTATTCCTGTGGTGATAGTCCCACAACGTCCATTGCTTCTTCAATGGACATGCCTTTATCTTTTTTTGATGCTTTCAGGTATTGTGCAACGGTAAGTCCTTCAAATCGGGCAGGTTCCTGCCATCCCAGGCTTATGCCCAGCCGGGCGCGTTCATACACAGTGAGATTGTTTATTGCCTGCCCTTTAAAATAAATAGTACCAGTAATATTTCTATAACCACTAAGGCCCATAACAACATATGAAAATGTTGATTTACCTGCACCATTAGGGCCAACAATTGCATGGATATGCCCTTCCCAGAAGTCAACAGAAAGGTTATTAAGTATAGGCTTTTCATCTAATGATAATGAAACATTTTCCAGTTTCAGAATAGTCATTGTAGTTGTTCTCCTATCAAAATAAAATTTATAACACTGTCGTCCTGAATCCCGAATTTTTTAAACATAGCAATCCATTATGCTGAGCGTCATACTGTAATTCTTCCATTGGATACGAACAAGAAATCGCCAGTTGCATCATGAATGACCACTTGCTATTTGAGTAACGTAAATATAAAAAGAACGTATAAAACTTTCATCATGGTAATTATAGATTGTATCATCGTCAAGAGAGAATTTAAAAAAACTCAATAATTGGTATTGAAAGAATGAAAAACCAAAAAAATGGTTATTTTTCAATTTAGGGCTATATTTTCAGTGAACTGGTGATGGAACTATCGCCAATCTATGCATAATTTGTATAGGTACTGGTAATAATTTTGTATATTTCAGCAAAAGTACTTGATTAATTTAATTATATTTACTTTTGTGTAACAAGATGTCCTCCAACCTTATGATGAGTGGTTACCACAATGAGATTGGCTGAGCCCACAATAGATCATACCCCTGGCAAGATACCCACCGATTTAGAGCATCTACGCAAGCTATTCATCATGCCCGATTCACCTGATAAGTTTATGCAATTTGGGTATGAGCTTCTTGACCTTATTCATTCATTTTTTAAGGAAAAGGGTGGTATTCATAGTGAGATATCATTGCCTGAGCTGGCATGCCTGTTTAACAATATTGATATTCCTCGTGATCCAAAGCTTTTAAAAGATATACTCCTTGAAATAAAACAAAAGGTTATCAAGCACTCCGTAAAGGTTGGCAATCCCTATTATATAGGGCACATGACAAGTGCTATTCCATATTTTATGATTTTGCTTGAGATGATCATTGCTGCACTCAATCAAAATCAGGTAAAGATAGAAACAGCAAAAGCGTCAACATTTGTAGAACGCGAATTTATTTCCTGGATACACAGGCTTATTTTTCAAAAGCCAGCGTCGTTTTATAAACGAAATATTCAGAATCACAGAATTGCACTGGGAAATGTAACGCTTGATGGAACACTGGCAAACCTTACAGCAATGCTGGTGGCACGCAATAAGGCATTTCCTGCTGATGAACACTTTCCCGGTATACGCAAAGCAGGTGTGGCCGAAGCATTCAGGTATTATAATATACATAGAGCAGTGTATATTGTATCGCAGCGTGGACATTATTCAATTGATAAGGTTGCCCGTATCACCGGTATTGGTGATAATAACGTAATCAAAATACCGGTGGATAGTAATAATAAAATAGATATCAACGCTTTGCGACGTGAGTTAAAAGCAATAGCTGAGTACAACAGCACCCATGCTGATACAATTAAAGTTATTGCTTTGATTGGCATTGCCGGCACAACTGAGACAGGCAATATTGATGACCTGTACACCTTACGAAAAATTGCAGATGAATACAATATTTTCTTCCATGTTGATGCAGCGTGGGGTGGGTCGGTGCTTCTGGTTAACAAATACCGCGATTTATTCAAAGGGATAGAAAAGGCTGATTCAGTTACGTTTGATGCTCATAAACTGTTGTATTCACCATTGTCCATGGGACTGATTTTGTTTAAAAATCCCTATGACCTTACCAACATCATGCATACATCCAATTACATTATTCGCCCTGATTCAGTTGATCAGGGAAGGTTTACTGTGGAAGGTTCGCGCCCATTTTCTTGCTTAAAGCCCTGGGTAACGCTGAAGATATTTGGCACATCAGGTTTTGAGATTTTATTTGATCATGCCTTTATGCTGACTGATACATTAAAGGATCTTTTAATTAAGCATGAAAACTTTGAGTTACTCAATACTCCGGAATTATTTATAACCAATTACCGCTTTGTTCCTGAGAGTGTACAGGCAAAAATTGAACATATTTACCAGCGATTGCAAAATGCCAGCCCACAGGATGCTATACGACTTAAAAAACGGTTAACAAAAATCAATGACATTCTAAACGAAATGACTATAGAACTTCACCGTGCAATCCGTCAGGAAGATAACAGCTTTGTTTCACGAACCATGCTGGAATCAACACGCTATCGCGACCAGCGAATTGTAGTTCTCAGGGCTATCACCATAAATCCTTTAACAACTCCGGCAATCTTGCAAGAAATAATTGACGAACAGAATAAGCTTGGTTTAAAGATATATAATGATTTCAAAAACCGGTTATCACGTGTATAGGATTGCCTTCTTTAGTATACTATTCTTTTTGTTATTTCATTTTTCCTTTTATAGCCTGGCGATAGGCACTGCATTTCCAACATTAGATAATGGAACATTATATACTGAGCCTTCAGTGACCGTGCCTGTTCAAGGCGTTGTTCTTGATTATGCCGTCAGGGATACTGCAATCCTTTTTGTTGCAAAAAATGAAAAAGAGATAGTTGCGGGAGTTTATACTATACAGGATAAAAACATTACTCAATTCCCTGTTACAACGCATTCTGAAAACACACAAATAAAACGCATAGCTTTTGAATCAGGTGCCATATATATCTGTATTCATGAAAGTGATAGTGTATTATACAGGGCTGATGTGAATACAGGCATGGTGGAGCAGGTTAAGGGGGTTAGTGATTTTTTAATATTGAAAGATAGCCTGGTTATCCTTAAAAGCGATAATACCCTTGTGTACAATGATTTTGTATTGCCATTATATTTTACAGGCAAGCCGTTATTGAAAGGGCATGTGGATGATCGCATAGTCTTTATAACCGATGACAGTGATACTGAAGTTATTGATATTAAAGAAAAGAAAGTAGTATATCGCTATAGTAACAACGTACAATATGCTGTAAGCAGCGATTATACTGTTGAGGTTACTATCAATGATCTTCCAACCGGTGAAAAATCCCCAAGAGTTTTTTATAAAATATACTGTAATGGCCAGGATTATGGGCGTACAGAGCCTGTACTTGCAATTAATCAATCTAAGATTCAGCTTAACCTTGCACCTGAGCAGTATCATGAAATCGTGATTGAACGCTGGCGTCTTGATGAAAATTCAGAACAGTATATACGGGATAATAATATTCGGCAGCCAAAACCAGTCATAGTATTTGTTTACCATGGCCGAATCATCGAAGTCAAACTTACCTATACTGGATTGGAATATAAGGTGTTTACTGGTTTCAAGGTGATGGAAAAATAAAACCCCGTACTGTAACGGGGTTTTTTATTGATAGTGAAACAATTCCTGCTTAAAGTAGCGTTAACGTAATATTCTTATTTGAACTCGTTTATTTTTTCACTCTTCTTTTCGTCTTTTGATACTATTTCGCGCAAATGTTTATACTGAGGTGAATCAATACCATACTGCAGTTCAGCTGCTCTCAGCATATACATGTTCTTTTTCTGCTTGTACTGCAACTGTTCCTGCTCTGTTCCCTGTTTGTATTTAAGCAACACACCTTCCATATAGCCATAACAGCTTGACAGGTACTTGTAAGCCCATACATCGTTTTTAGTCTGGTCATTAATTTCAATATAACGCTCCAGAATTGGAATACATGGCTTCAGATTATACAGGTCATACTGAGTTGAAACATATGCCTGATACAATCGTATCTGGAAGTTGACAAACTTGGGGTCTTTTCGTACTTCTTCAAAGGTTATTTCATCCATATGGTTGATAGCTCTGGTAAAATATGTCACTGCTTTTGTTTTTGCTTCAAATTTCATCATTGCAATCTGGCGTTTTTCCTGTTCACGGCGGTCAATTTCCTGCCAGTACCACTGTTCCTGAAGGTTTTTATTCTTCTGGTTGGTTTCAATGAGCTTATTGACATCATTGTCCATATCTTCAAGTATATCTATACCAGTTGAATATTCATCAATTGCCAGTTTTAAAAGATTGTCTGAATATTCTTTGCTGAGTTTTTCCAGTTCCTGTATTGCTTTTACATAGGGTTTGAAGTCTTTTATTCGCCATCCAGTCACTTCTTCTTTTATAGCTTCTTTTTGCTGATCCCCTTTTGGCGCCTGTTGCTGTGCATTTGCAACCAGACATAATGATAGTGCTAAAAGTGCAACGATAGCGTACAGTAAAAATCTTGTTGATTTCATAGTTAATACCCTCTTATGATATTATGCGCTATATGCTTAGTAATTATGCTATTACACTTTTTTATCGGATATAGTAAATCAAATATTAAATATTTTTCACATTGTAACAATTTGTTGTAATTTTGCAATGTTAATTTTGTTTATTTATGGTACCATACTATCAAACAGTTGAACGGTTGCAAATACTGGTAATAAAAAAAGATTGGACAACAACCATAAACTGCTGTACATTAGTATAAAATTTCAGTTGTTATTAACGATATTGTATATAATTATATTTTCCAGACCGCTAAAGGCGGGACAAAATATATTAATTTATTAATAAAAAATTAATAGAACAAATTGGAGATAGTATATGAAAAAGTATTTTATCATTTGTATTATGATGTGTGTGGCCATTGCTCCAATTGCTTTTTCCCAGTCAACGATGAAGAGCTCATTTAAAGCTGATGTGGAAGCTCAAAGAATAAAGAATAAAAAAAGTATTACTGAAGTAAAACAGCAATTAGAAGCTATACGCAAAGATATTAAAGAGCGCAACCTGAAATTCAAAGTTGATATGACTGAAGCGTTAAAGCGCCAGATTGAGGAAATAACCGGCACCGTACCACCAAAGGATCTTGAAAAAGAAGCTGAAATACAATCCAGCAAGGGTTTCCAGTTATTTCTTGAATTTTTGCAGCGGTTGGCTGAAGCTCAGGCTGCAAAGCGACAGGCTGAGTTACAACCTGAGAAAAAAGAACCTGTAAAACCTAAAGAAGAAGTAGTAAAAAAGGAAGATCAAAAAGAAGAAAAGCCTGAAGCAGTTACCCCAGCAAAACCAGAAGAAACATTGCCCGAATCATTCATGCTAGCTGATCCTTCACAACCAGTGCTTGACTGGTTTGCGCTGGGAATGATGACAGCTGTTAAAGATCAGGGACTGTGTGGAAGCTGCTGGTCATTTACCGCAATGGGTGTGGTGGAAGGTTGTTACAAGATAAATAAAAAAACTGATATTAATCTTTCAGAACAATATATGATTGATTGTGCCCGTGATAAATATGGACGGGATGCAGGTAGCTGTAATGGTGGATGGTATGGCAATGTATTTGATTTTATGATGACCAACTATCCTGTTGAAGAAAAGATTGCCCCATACCGGGGATATGAATATGGATGCACTCCTAAAAAACAGATACCCATAAAGCTTGTAGCATGGGGGTATGTCCGCAAAGATGGAGGTATCCCTTCAGTTGATGAAATGAAAAAGGCATTGTGTACCTATGGACCAATTGCTGCCACTGTAAAGGTTACCCCGGCTTTTCAGGCATATGTTGGTGGTATATTTGATGAATTTACACCGGTGAGCAGCCCCAAAGATGTCAATCATGGAATAATTATTGTAGGCTGGGATGATAGTAAAAAAGCTTACAGGATAAAGAACTCCTGGGGTGAGCGTTGGGGCGAAAAAGGCTACATGTGGATAGAATATGGATGCAATAACATTGGTTATGGGGCAGCGTGGGTTGTCCTTGACAAAGAATAATGAAAATTCATGGAGGTTTTATGAAATCATATATATTAAGAATCCTGATAGTATGTATGGTACTATCAACAGGAATAGGTTGTTCAAAACTTATGAATAATACATGTACAACGGTAGATGCACAGAAGTATGCAGGACAGGAAATTGTTATTAAAAACGATGGCTGTATCACAATTGAAATTGAATCACAATTGAGTACAGGATACCGATGGCGCTTTGCTATTAAGGAAAATCCTGGAATGCTTATTAACAGTGATTATAAAGTGCAGACATGTGAGGGGCAAACCGTTGGTGGAATAGATAAAGAAATATTTACATTTAAGGCGGTTAAGGCCGGCAAAGCTACTGTTGTATTTGATTATGTGCGTCCGTTTGATAAGAATCCAAAACCTGTAAAAACAAAAGAATTCACTATAACAATTACAGAATAAAAAAATGCCCCATCTTCTGTTAACGATGGGGCATGATATTATTCAGCTTTTATTTCTATCTTCTTTGGTTTTGCTTCTTCACGTTTAGGAAGTGTAACAGTGAGTACACCGTTTTCAAGTGTAGCAGTAATGCCTTCAACATTAATCTTGTCAGAAACCAGGAATTTACGGTTGTAATTGCACAGTGTAAATTCACGGTATGTCAGATTGTCACTTGAGGTATAAGCTTCATCAATCTTACCGTTGATTTCCAGTTCATTGTTATTGAAGGTTATTTCAATATTTTCCTTTGGAACTCCGGGCATATCTGCTTTCAGGACATATTCATTATCGGTTTCATAGATATCAACCGGAGGTACCAGGCAATAATCCTTCTTATCAAGATTTCTATCAGTGCGTTTTGCTACCTGTGTTGCCATAACTATCACCTCCTTTTAGTTAATGGTTATCTTGCGGGGTTTCACTGACTCATGTTTGGTCAGCTTAATGGTTAAAATACCATTGTTCATTGTTGCTTCAACCCTGTCGGGGTCCACATAGTATGGCAACTTGATGGATTTCTTGTAGCTGCCAAACTCACGTTCTTTGCGCAAATACGGTTTGTCAGCATAATCTTCCTTACGGTTCATTTCGATAGTTAATGTATTATCAGCAAGTTGTACATTGACATCGCTGGATGAAACTCCCGGAGCTATCGCCCGTATAACGATATCATCATCTTTTTCATAGACATTGATATAAGGGAATTCCACGCGTCGACGGGTGGTGGATACTTCATCAAAGAAGCGGTCCACCATGTCCCTGAGTGTTAAAACGTCATCAAGAAGATCATATGTTGTGAACATAGTCCACCTCCTGTTATTTTACGTTGATAGTTATTCGTTTGGGCTGTGACACTTCCTTCTTTTCAAAGTCAACAGTCAAAACACCCTTTTTGAAGGAGGCTTTAACATTATCAGCCTTTACTTCAGCAGGCAATGCAATGCTACGTTTGAATGAACCAAATCGGCGTTCTGCAAGTACATACCGTTTGTTTTCTTCTTTGCGTTCTTCTTTCTTTTCGCCACTGATGGTCAGTACATTATCTTCAAGAGTAACATTGAGGTCCTTTTCATCAATTCCGGGGATTTCAGCCCGTACATGAATAGATTTTTCATCTTCTTCAACATCAATTGAAGGTACCCATGCAGAATCAAAAAGATCTACTGGTTCCAGTGTAAAGAAATCATCAAAAATCCTTTTTACATCGCGTTCAAAAGCTTCAAAAGGATTTAATTTGGTTTCATTCCGTTTTGTTAACCCCCATTTCATAGTGCACCTCCTATGAATATAAGGTTGTTATTGTTAGCACTCTATACTAATGAGTGCTAATTTCTGATAATAAATTAATAACAGATTTTAAAATCGTCAACTGGGGCAGGAGAAAAATTTTTTAAAAAGATTATTTTTTTTACCATATTTAATTTTTTAATTGCAATATTTAATTCAATTTGTTGATTTTATATATAAGGTTCCCATTTTACAAAAATAGAATATTTCAATATTACAAATAAAATGATTAAGGAGGATTGGTATATGCTATTTCCATTATTTGACAAAGATTGTGACCATGTTGGATGGATTGAACCCGGCAAGTTCATCTATGATACGGATATCAATTGTATTGCATTTATTATAAACAATAACGCATGGTCGGTGGAGTCCGGAAACTGGCTTGGGCCGGTGCAGGGGCTTTTGTGTTTTGATACCAATGGTAAGCTTGTTTTCTGGAATCCAAAAGAAAAAATAACAGGTACAGTAAATGCTCCACGACCAAGCAGGCAGATTCTTACCACAAAACCACCTCAACCGGCAAAACCGTCTGATCCAGCTAAACCGCCAAAGCCAAAGGTTAGCAAGGATATATGGTCAGATTTGTCATTTTTTAGCTGGCTGTCGCAGTAGGTTATGTAGGACGCGTATTACGCTTTTACTGCTAATTCCTCTGAATCCACATCTATGGATATGCCGCTCATTGCCTTGACGGGGCATGCCAGTTTGCATAAACCGCATGCTACACAACGGTCGGGATGAAATTCCACCATCATGGTTTCACGGTTTATAACAAGGGCATCGGTGCGGCACACAGCGGTGCAGGCGCCACAGTGCACACAGCGATCTTCGTCACGTTGAATTTTATCGGCAAGGATGTCTACAACAACTTCCTCATCTTTAAGGTAGGTTATGCAGGCATCCAGGTCCTGTTTTTCGCCTGATAGCTGCAATATAAGCCTTCCTTCCTGCTTGGGTAATATTTTGGCTTCAAGCACGTTGAAGATTACATTAAAATCTTTTGCAATACGATATATGATTGGTTTGTACATAATGTGCTGATTAAAAATTAACAGTACATTTCGTGATTCCATGGTTAACCTCGTTTATTCAATTTCAGTAAGTTCAATGCTACCTTTGACTGCCATTGTATCCCAGTATATCACCAGTGCGCCTTTTACTCCAGATATACTGGTTGCAAACGATACAGCTTGTGTACAGTCACTATCGCTCTGTACCATGTTGCAGGTGGCGGTGGCTACAGCATCGGCCAGTGCGGCTGTATCAGCAATGATTGTGGCAATATCGGCTTTGCCAAAGCTAAATGAGCGGCCAAACCTGCCCGATGATGAGCAGACACCGCAGGGCGTCATATCAGGGGTCAGAGCAATACCTAAATGTTTTGAAAACGCTGAGCGCCCTGCAAACACGCTAATTTTAGCTGGTTCACGCACATGCGCCCATATATCGCCGCCGTTTTCCACAATGACCTCAGAGCTATAGTGCAGCAAGTCTTCTCCCACCATCTGGGCGATAGCGCCCGCGACTGCTGCCATGGGACCAACCCCTGCCAGCAACGAAGCTTTGCACATGCGTTGCACAACCTCAGGCGCTAATGCCTCAGGCTCAAGCGGGGTCAGAGCATGAAGAAACTGTGGATGTTTTTCACAATAGCGCTCAATATCTTCCCGAAGTCTTTTGACAAGAACTATCGCCCTATCATATACGTTGGAATGAGCGCATATATAAAGATTGGTTGTTTCAACACGTACCTCAAAGGTGGTGAACCGTGTGGCAAGCTTTGTTCGGTAGGGCAATGTGTTACTCATGGCGTTTATCATACGGTACCGATGGCAGAAGTATTTGTGGCTGACCTAAGGTAAACTGGCTTGCTTTTATCCAATCTTTAAGAATTGTAGCAATCTTTTTTGCCATGGGGTAGCTTGAAAGTGGTGCGGTTGGAATACGTTTGCCGCCAATTTCAATAAACCCTGATTTTAGCTGTGCGTAACTTACCTCGGCTATGACTCGTCCTATTGCGTTGGGGTAATCGTAGCCATAGTCCACAACCTGGCAAAATATCTGGTCATCGGACACGCCGGTAAAAAATGCAAGGTCCTCGTTTAAAATTGGAATGGGGATCCCAAGTCCAACCATAAGCGAGCAGCCATACCCGGTAATTGACGCACCTTTAATAAATTGCGCTGACATCTGTTTCATATCGCCGGTTACAGCAATGGTGCCTGCACCTGATCGCACCACACCATTATCGCCGCGGGGTGCATTGGGGTCATGCTGAGTACCGCGCCATGTTACAGCACCAACAGTACCGCCTAAAAATATCTTGGTACCTACACCAATTGTCCAGTAATACGGGTCATTGAGCAGGGGGCTTAGCTGGCCAGCACTTGAGTAAGTTGCATTCCCCATATTGGGGCGCAGTATCCCCATGTACGTGTAGATAGTTTTTTTGGACTGGTTAACTGCACAGTTATAGTTTTGATAGGCATTGCGGGGATTGTATAAAAATGCATCACGCAGATCATGTATGGTTACTGTTGCTTCATATTCGCGTAAGGGATAACAATCTGTACCATAGCTTTTTGCTTTAAGCTTTACGGGTTTGCCGGTAATTAAATCCTCAATGACATGTCCACCACCATATTTAAAGCGTCCTGGATGTACTTTATTGAGTGGGTCATCTTCCTGTACCTGTGTTGCGCCAATGTAAATATCCACTGCGGCAAGGCCAGCATACGCCTCAACATCGTTAAGCCACACCCTTGATGCTTTAATCTTGGGACGGGTGTGGCCAAAATTAATAAACGCACCGGAAGAACACATGGTGCCAAAGGTACCGGTTGTTACCACATCAACTTTTTTAAATGCTGATTTATATCCTTCAGATTTAACTATACCTGCCATTTCTTCAGCAGTGACAACAACTGCATCACCTTTTTTTATCTTTGCGTTTATTTCTTCATAGCTTTTCTTTATGACAATATCACTCATGGTGGATTTCCTTATGTGTTATAATGTGTGGGATACCATTATGGAGTCAGAGCTTGAAAACTGGCAAGTAAAAATTTATGATTGAAAAGCTGTGGAGCTTGCATGTTCAATAAAAATTAAAAAAGGCTTGAAAAAAAGAAAATATAGTAAAAATTTTATATTTAACGACATAGAAATTGCAGATATATGAAAATTTGTGTTTATGTACAAATGGTGAAACTTAACAAGATGAATTCAATTATGATATATTGTAAAAGATCTTTGTGATGGCAGAAAAAGAAGCAAAAGCAAGAATAAAAATAAATAAATTGCTGGAAGAGGCAGGCTGGAGGTTTTTTGACACTGAAGAAGGCAAAGCTAATGTTTTATTAGAAAATAACGTTAAAATAAACAAACAAAACCTTAACGAGTTTGGTGAAAATTTTGAACATACCACAAATGGGTATGTTGATTTTTTGCTTCTTGATGAAAAAGGTTTTCCTTTTGTTGTACTGGAAGCAAAGTCAGAGGATAAAAACCCACTATTTGGGAAAGAACAGGCCCGTAAATATGCTCTTGCTCAGAATTGTCGTTTTGTTATACTTTCCAATGGGAATATACATTATTTCTGGGATCTGGAAAGGGGAAATCCTCATATCATAAGCAAATTTCCTTCTTTAGAAACCATCCGGGGATATGCAGAATTTAAGCCCGATAAAAATCGTCTTGTAGAAGAAATTGTCAATGAGGACTATATTGTCCTGACACAGAAACCTGATTATAAAGATGATCCATCCTTTAAAAATGAGGAAACCAGACAGAGATATATTGTAGAGAATAAATTACGTTTCCTGAGAAATTATCAATTACGGGCAGTGAAATCTATTCAAAATGCTGTACAGGAAGGCAGGGACAGGTTTCTTTTTGAAATGGCAACGGGTACTGGTAAAACCCTTGTTGCTGCTGCCCTGATTAAATTATTTTTAAGAACAGGCAATGCTCGCCGTGTATTATTCCTGGTAGATCGTCTTGAACTTGAAAACCAGGCAGACAGGGCTTTCAGGGATTATCTTAAAAATGACTATAAGACAGTTATTTATAAAGAAAATCGAGACGATTGGCGAAAAGCCGAAATTGTAGTTTCTACTATTCAAACCTTCCTTTCAAAGAATCGGTATAAACGAGTATTTTCACCTGATGATTTTGACCTTGTGATTTCTGATGAAGCCCATAGAAGTATTGGTGGAAATAGTCGTGCGGTGTTTGAGTATTTTATTGGTTATAAACTGGGGCTTACAGCTACGCCCAAAAACTATCTGAAAAATATAGATATATCTAAACTTGGCGAGAATGACCCGCGTCAGCTTGAAAGAAGACTGCTTCTTGACACATACAAGACTTTTGGTTGTGAAAATGGGGAACCAACGTTCAGGTATTCTCTTGTCGATGGTGTCAAAGATGGTTTTCTGGTAAACCCCATAGTGGTGGATGCGCGAACTGAAATAACCACGCAGTTGCTTTCAGACGAAGGCTATGCGATTACCATCCAGGATGAGGAAGAGAAAGATGTAGAAGAGGTATTTGACCACAGAGACTTTGAAAAAAGGTTTTTCTCCGAAAATACGAATAAGGTATTCTGCAAAGCGTTTATGGAAAATGCCCTGAGAGACCCTGTAACCGGCGAAATAGGAAAGACAATTATTTTTTGTGTATCGCAGAATCATGCGGCAAAAATTACCCAGATTCTAAATGAAATGGCACATCAAATGTTTCCGGGTAAATATAATTCCGATTTTGCAATTCAGGTTACATCAAGCATTCCAGATGCACAGCAATTTACCATTAATTTTACCAACAACAACCTTTCCGGCTCGGGTAATTTTGACCCGGCATACAGGACAAGCAAGACCCGTGTATGTGTAACGGTAGGAATGATGACTACTGGATATGATTGTCAGGATATTCTTAATCTCTGTTTGATGAGACCTATTTTTTCACCCACAGAGTTTATCCAGATAAAAGGAAGGGGCACAAGAAAATATAATTTTACCAACGATCTTACTGATTTACAAAGGAAAAAGCAGATAGGCGATAAACACAAAGAACATTTTAAACTCTTTGATTTCTTCGCTAACTGTGAGTACTTTGAGGAAAAATTTAATTACGATGAAGTACTGGAGATTCCTCGAACAGGTGGAAAAGATTATTCTTCAAGTGATCTTGCATCAGTGGTGAATGACCTTAATGAAAGTGGTGAGTATCATAGTACCAGAGATGATCATATAACTGCACTGGATCATACCGTGATTGGCCCTGATGGCATGAAAATTGATCGAATGTACTTTGAAAAATTTGAAAGAAAGATTATTGAACATCCTGTAATCAAAGAAAAAGCAGAAGCAGGGGAATGGGACGAACTACTGAATTATATAGAAAATAATATACTTAACAAACCAGAAGATTATTTTACACTGGAAAAATTACGCAAATCCATCAACATTGATCGCCGGATTACGATGAGAGAAATCATAGAGAAAATTCTTGGGATTATTCCTTATTTCAAGACAAAGGATGAACTACTGGAAGAAGAGTTTGATAAATTTGATAGCCGGTATTTGCCAAAAGAAGAGTATTTTACTTATGCTAAAACTGTGTTTAAGGCATACATCCTTGATGCTGAATTCAGGGCTATAATAGACAATAAGCATTTTGCGCTTCTCAATATTTCGCCCTATGGCGAAGCATTCAAAAAATTACCGCCCGAACTTCGGAGCGCAATTCCGGAGTATATTAAAGATTTTGTAACACTTAACAATTTTGCAGCTTGAGTTAAACTGGATTAACAAGATTTATAAGATTAACAGGATATTCAGGATGAACAAGATGAACAGGATAAATAGGATGAACAAGATGAACAGGATAAATAGGATGAACAGGATGAACAGGATAAATAGGATGAACAGGATGAACATGATGATTTGATTAACAGTATATTCAGGGTTAACAGGATTAATAGTATAACAGATAACATGATTAACAGGATTAAGAGGATATTCAGGATATGAAATATGAAAGTTTAACAGAACAGATTTTGGGATGCGCTTTTGAGGTTATTAATGAGCTTGGTTCAGGATTTCTTGAGTCTGTTTACGAAAAAGCAATGCTAATTGTATTAAAAGAGAAAGGGTTGTCTGTTGTGAATCAGTTTCCTGTGCATGTTTATTTCAGAAATAATATGGTTGGAGTGTTTTACGCAGACTTATTTGTAGAAAATAAAGTAATTGTTGAACTGAAAGCCGTAAAGTCAATTTTACCTGAACATAAAGCACAGGTTATTAATTATTTAAAAGGTACTGGCATTGAAGTCGGATTATTATTAAACTTTGGCAGTCAGAAGCTCGAATTTAACCGTCTTTATTTGCCTGAAAGTACAAATCCTGATAATTCTGATAATCTTGTAAATCCTGATAATCCTGTTAAAGTATGAGGGGAAGGCTATAATGCTTGATAATGAAACCAAACGAAGAATCGATACTGCCCGCGATATCTTAGTCGGCAAAGTGCCCGACCCAAAGAGCCAGGTGGAGCAGATTACCATTGCTCTTGTTTATAAGTTCATGGATGACATGGACATGGAAGCGGTTGAACTTGGAGGCAAACCAAGCTTTTTTACCGGCGATTATGAGCGATACGCATGGCACAGGATTTTTGACCCCCGTATCGGCGGCTATGAGATGCTGAATCTCTATGCAGATGCCATCACACGGATGAGCCAGAACCCAAACCTTCCCGAGCTATTCCGCAATATCTTCAAAAATGCTTATCTTCCATACCGAGATCCTGAAACTCTTAAGCTTTTTCTAAAAACCATCAATGAATTCACCTACGACCATTCCGAACGCCTGGGCGATGCCTTTGAGTATCTGCTTTCAGTGCTGGGCAGTCAGGGCGATGCCGGGCAATTCCGCACCCCGCGTCATATCATTGATTTTATGGTGGCGATAGTTAGCCCTCAAAAAAACGAACTCATCCTTGACCCTGCCTGTGGTACTGCCGGATTTTTG
Source organism: Spirochaetota bacterium (assembly GCA_029907515.1). Classification (GTDB taxonomy): domain Bacteria; phylum Spirochaetota; class UBA4802; order UBA4802; family UB4802; genus UBA4802. The sequence goes on from JARYLT010000017.1 coordinate 33,710, forward strand.
ATTTCGGCATATAAACATATCATGCGCGAAAACACCTCCGAAAAATACCGCTCCAGCAATGGCAATGGTAGAGGGGACCTGCTTACTACGGAGGAACGAAAAAAACTGCTTACCAATTTCAAAGGCTATGACATTTCGCCCGACATGGTGCGGCTTTCGCTTGTCAATATGTATCTGCACGGCTTTGTAAACCCTCAAATATACGAATACGACACCCTGACGAGCGAAGACCGATGGAACGAATATGCCGACGTCATCCTTGCCAATCCGCCCTTTATGACCCCGAAGGGAGGCATCAAGCCGCACAAACGATTCAGCGTGCAGAGCAACCGTAGCGAGGTACTTTTTGTCGACTACATCGTCGAGCATCTCACTCCCACCGGAAGGGCTGCGGTGATTGTCCCCGAAGGGATCATCTTTCAGAGTGCCAATGCCTATAAGCAGCTTCGCAGGATGCTGGTTGAAAATTATCTGTATGCGGTGGTCTCACTACCCGCTGGAGTGTTTCAGCCCTACTCAGGTGTAAAGACTTCAATCCTGCTTATGGATAAGGTGCTTTCTAAAAAGACCGATAGCATTCTGTTTGTAAAGATTGAAAACGATGGATTTGACCTTGGAGCTCAGCGCCGCCCCATTGACAGAAACGACCTGCCCGATGCTCTGCAGGTGATCCGTGAATATATTGACAAGGTAAGAAATGGCAAAGCAGATGAATTTAATGCCGACGAAAAACCCTGCTCCGCCCTGCTGGTGAAGAAAGAAAAACTTGCCGAAAACGGCGAATACAACCTCACCAGCGATAGATACCGCGTAGTAGAAAAACGCAAACACCAGAAATGGCCCATGGTGAGACTGGGGGAAATTGCAGAATATATAAATGGTTTCCCATTCAAACCAACAGATTGGAAGTCTTCAGGGAAAAAGATTATTAGAATCCAAAATCTTACAGGAACAAGTGATACTTATAATTACACTGACAAAAAAGATATTCCTAATAAATATTTGATAAAGCGAGGTGATCTTCTTATTTCATGGTCAGCAACAATTGGATTTTATTTTTGGAACGATGAGGAAGCTTACCTAAATCAGCATATTTTTAAAGTTGTTCCTTCTGAAAAGGTTTTGAAAGAATATCTCTATGTCTTACGCTTTAAAATAATAGAAGAAATTACTGGAAATGTTCATGGTAATACAATGAAGCATATTACAAAAGATCGTTTTGATAATATTATAATCCCCCTTCCACCGCTTGAAGTACAGCAAGAGATAGTGGCAGAGATAGAGGGCTACCAGAAGATCATCGACGGCTGCAGGCAGGTGATAGACGCCTGGAAGCCCGATGTAGAATGGTATTTGGATGAAGCGCTACAGGAATATAATCAGAAAATTGAACAGGATAAACAGGATAGACAGGATAAAAAAGATAAAGATTCAGTAAATCGAGATTATCCTATTCATCCTGAACATCCTGTTCAAACTCTTTCTGCATGGCCAATGGTGAAGCTGGGGGAGGTGTGTGAGAAAATTACAAAAGGTTCATCTCCAAATTGGCAAGGAATTAATTATACTGATCATCCTGGAATTCTTTTTATTACTAGTGAAAACATTGGATTTGGTGAATTATTATTAAATAATAAAAAATATGTAGAACATAAGTTTAATGAAATAGAAAAAAAATCAATCCTAAAAAAGGGGGATGTATTAACTAACATTGTTGGAGCATCAATTGGAAGGACATGTTTATTTTATCTTGAGGAAATTTCAAATATTAATCAAGCAGTTTGTTTAATAAGATGCAAGAAAAATTTTTTAAATAATTATTATCTTATGTATTTGTTAAATTCTACATTCTACTTAAAAATATTACATTCAAACAAAGTTGAAAATGTTAGAGCAAATTTGAGTCTTAGCTTTTTTGAAAATTTGGGCATCCCACTCCCTCCCCTTGAAGTCCAGAACCGTATTGTCGATAAAATCGAATCCGAGCGGAAGGTAATCAACAACCTGCGGGAGATGGTGAAAACCTATGAGGGGAAAATTAAGCGGGTGATTGACAGGGTGTGGGGGGAGTGAAACTCTGTGCTTCTCTGTGCCCTCTGTGGTTAAAATTTTTCTCACCACAGAGAACACGGAGGGACACGGAGGGGAAAATCAAAGAGATGAGAGAGGAAAAAACAAAAAATTTTTTAACTTGGTTTGACAAAACTGCTTTATTTGACATATATTTATTAATATATATAAAAGATTGAAATTGAAAAAGGGTATAAACTATGAAAGAACAAGATTTTTTTGACAGGTTTATTAAGTTACTCGAAAATACAAAAGAAAATTATGAATTAGAGACATTACATGATGCTCTTATTGTGTGGTTTGGAGAAAATTATTTGTCTTTAGATCCTGAAGAAGTAAAAGAAAGAATCGTATGTGACAGACATGCGGAAGGAGTCGATGCCATTTTGATAGACCAAACAAACTTCAATCTTTTCTTTATTCAAGCAAAAAGTGTAGATAATTTTAATAATACAAAAAATAATTTCCCTGAGAATGATGTAAAGTCAACGTTAGATGGTATACGGTTACTTTTACGAGGTGATTATAAAGGGAAAATAACTCCAGAACTAGAAAACTTAGTTAATGAGTATCATGAATTGGATAGAAGTGGTGATTATAAAACGATAATTTTATTCTTAACTTTAAAAAAGAAACCTCTTGATTATAAGTTTATAGAAAATTTCAAAAAAGATTTTAATCAAATAGAAGTTGAATTTTATGACTTTGATCGGCTATTTGATTTTTATAAAAATGAATATTTAATTTCAAGGGCATCTCCACCAGAAAAAATTTCTTTTGAGGTATTAACCAATTTACTTTCTAAAGATAACCCTTATAAATCAAGAGTATTTATTTGTAAAGGGAAAGAACTTGCCAGAATTTACAATGATTATAAAGAAAGGATCTTCCAACAAAATGTTAGATACTCTTTGGGGATTAGGTCAAAGAGTATAAACAGGCAAATATTGGAAACCGCCATTAATACAATAGAAGTAAAGTTTTTTGGTATTTTAATAATGGAATAACTATAATTTGTAATGAAATAAATGAAGCTAATTCTCTAAAAGTGATTAACCTTCATAATGCTCAAATTATAAATGGAGCCCAGACAACTTATGCATTGTATGAAGCATATAAAGATGGAAAACTAAAAGATGATGTAGAGGTTTTAATTAAGGCTATAGAAACTGATAACAAAGATTTTATTGAAAATGTTACACTTTATACTAATTCGCAAAATGCTATTAGGTTAAGGGATTTATGCTCTAATGATGAAATTCAACGTAAAATACAAAAAATATTGTTAGATTCTTATAAATATTTCTACGAAAGAAAAAGAGGAGAATTTGATTCATTGTATCCAACTATTGAAGAAAAAAGAAAATTGATGGGAGATAATTACAAGGTTAAAGTAATATGCAATGAAAATGCTGCACAATCATTTTTGGCAATGTTCTTGGATAAACCTGCTCAAGCTAAAAACGAAAAAGGAAGAATTTTTATGAAGGACAAGGCAGGTTTTTATGATGAAATTTTCAATAATAACGATGAAATTCTTGCAGAAAAAATTTTAATGTCATGGAAGTTGTTAAAATATATTGAAAAGCATAAAAAAGATTACAAGGATAACTATAAGTCGGCTCAAAAGTTACCGGATGAAGAGAGGAATGAAATTTATAAGTACGTTTTTTTACTTCATAGCGAATATTTTATATTAAATATTTTTAAAGATTTCTTAAAAAGAGACGGGTATGACATAAATAAAAAGGATGATTTAATAAATATAATTTCTAAAATTGATAGTAATGACAGACAAATACTTGAATATTATAAAACTATTAAGAAAGGGTTGGTAGAGTACATAGATATTCTCAGAAAACAACCAGGGTACTATGATAATAAATTTTTCAAAAGTGAAAATAGTATTAGCCTTATTAGAAATTTTTTAAATCAAAAATACAGTTTTATAGAAATTATCTAATGAATCAACTTCGCTTGACACAGCATAAAGAACTATATCTTAAGACATTTGCCTAGGCTTTTTTCTCAACAAAAATTTTTTATATGCTGAAATTTTTATCTGATTGAATTTTTGAAAATCTTTTTGTACCAGATAAGTTAATGAAAAATCAAATCCAAACAGAATGGAAGGCAACAATAGACAGCCTGCGGGAGATGGTGAAGACTTACGAGGAGAAGATAAAGCGGGTGATTGACAGGGTGTGGGGGGAGTGAGGTAATAATATGAAAATAAATTT
>JARYLT010000180.1 GCA_029907515.1 Spirochaetota bacterium
AATAGGAGGAAATAATACTATTAGTGGTAATATAGAGGATGTCCCCATTACAATCATCACGCTTTATGTTTCTGGTAGTAATACGATAAGTGGAAATCTCAATAATTTAGATAGTGCATGTGCTTTTACTATCTTAAGAGTACTTGGAAATAATACTATTACAGGGGATATAGCTTATTTACCAAGCACACTCCTTACTCTGGATTTACGTGGAGCAAATACTGTGTATGGAGATTTGAATGATTTAGTTTCTACTTTACAGAGTATATATTTACTTGGTGATAATGCTATTGCAGATTATAATCCACCATCTGGGGGTAAGACATGGTATTCCCTTGCTAACTCTAATGCAGAATTTAATTTCCAACCAGGTTCAGCAGGAGGTTTATCGTCAGCAGAGGTTGATGAACTAATCATTGACCTTGATAATTCAACTCCAACATCAAGAGCAACTATGCGAACAATATATATCACAGGCAACAATGCACCACGCACATCAGCATCAGATGCAGCAGTACAAAGTTTATTAACAAAAAAAATTATAGTAGAAACCAATTAAATTTTAATCAAAGTAAACTACCTACCCATGCAAAGCAATGTATCACTGCCCAAATCTGGATTTTAAATTATCTACAATCCAAAACTGTATTTAAAGAAACTCTTGGCTTTCATCTGCTCCCAAACCTGTAAAAGTGCTTCGGTGTCTTTAGCATCTTCAATTTGTTCTATAAATGTTTGATTGATTATTTTCCTTCCAGCATATCAAATACTTCCCCCATCAGAAGTGGTGGTTGAATTTTCCCAACGGCTTTCTTTATTATATTGAGTTCTTCAAGTTTGAGTTCTACTTCACTATTTGCATCACGAAGTTTTTTAAATATTTCATATTTCTCCCACTTGGCTTTTTCATCATCCCCCTGAATAGGAGTAAGAAGTGAATTAATGCAAATATCCCGCATTGTTAATACTTTGCCTTTGTCCCCGCTTATTAAAGGTTTTCCTTCAATGTCTTTGAGTTGTTGATCGATTTTCACTTTCATTTTTATTAAAATTTAAAACGTAGTTGCTCTTGATTTAACCTGAGTATCATTTTTTATAGTAATGTGTTATTTTATTCGTCTTCAATTTTAATACAAAAGCAATCTTGCCAGCGTATGTGATTCCCACAGGTACTGATAGAATATGGTTTAATAGTTTTGTATTTTTCAAATTTTTGAATATCTAACTTTGTATAACCACATTGTTGTAAACTGTCAATATATCGTTTTTCCCATATATTTCCATTAATATACATGCGTTCATAATAATGTATATAACACATCCAGCAGTATTCATCCTGTAATTTCTCGCAAGAAGAAAACAGAAATAATAGAAGACTGAAAAATAGTAGTTTTTTCATAATGTTATATATTTTTATTAGTAGTTGTGTAGTTTTTAATCTTGTTACGTATCTCACTGATGCGCCGAACCTTCTCTTTCAATACTTTTAAGTCTTTTTTGTCAAATTCTGCATAACACAAAATATCTTCGTAAAGCTCTATTGCTTCGTTTGCTATTTCAATTATCTCATCTTTCATAATTCAGTTACTTTGCTTATTCCTTTACGATTGATAGATACATTAAAAGTTTTATCTGCATAAGATGCAAGTATTTCATTATGTGTTATTATGATAAATTGTAATTTTAATTTATCAGATAATTCTTTTAACATTATCGAAGCCTTTTCCTGATAACCATCACTTAAACATTTAAACGGCTCATCAAGTATTATCACATTTCTGCTATGCGGTCTACTCATACTCCAGCTTGCAATACGCAAAGCAAAAGATGCTATATCAACTGCTCCTACACCGCTGGCTTCAATAGGATATATTCTGTTGCCGTCTCTTTCAAACATCAGATCACATTCCGTTTTGTTTCTTCTCTGCACAAATTCAACTATTAATTCATATGGATTCGTAAATACTGCTTCTAATGCAAGTGATGTAATATCAGAGAGGTGAAATTGTAATTGTTGCTGTGTTTTGAGTCCTATTTCTCTTACAATTTCACGTGCTTGTTCATGCTTGCGCAAAGAACGGGTGCTTTCACGCATTTCTAAGCGGTTTTTAGCAATGTTTTGTTGTAGTTGGTATTGTTTACCCTTTTGCTGCTCCAGTCGGTTACGTATGCTTGATATTGCGTTATTCATTATCTTCTTTCAAATAGTATTGAATTGTAATAGTTCCTTCGCCAGTAAGTTCAGTTTTCAACCAACCAGTTGATAAGTCAGTTGAATGAACTGTGTCTTTATCTACTGAGAAATGTTGCAGTCTTAATTTTGGATTGGTTAGAAAATGGA
>JARYLT010000181.1 GCA_029907515.1 Spirochaetota bacterium
GTTGCACCATTTATTGTGACGGCTTTTCTGGCTAGATCAAAATTGAATGGTGCAGAGCGTCTTTCGCGGCCTGTGCCAGCAGCAGTTTCAAACCACCCACGTTTTAAAGCTTCTTCTTTTGTTACCGGCAAAAACAATGGTGTATCCTACAACTTTGCTTCAATCTTTTCTCCAATATGGTTGCGCTGCTTTTTATATTCAAGCTTATTTAACGCATCAACAAATGAAAGGATACCTGCCACCGAAATATCAATATTGACACCATTGCCAAATACTTTGAGCTGTCGCCCGTTTACTTCTTCAACTACTGTTACAGTTACCTCACACAATGCATCTGATCCGCCAGTGATAGCAACTAAATTGAAGGACTCAATCTTTGCTGATGTCTCGGTAATCTTTTTAACGGCATTGATACCTGCATCAACACCACCATTGCCATGTGCCACATCAAATGTTTCAACACCATCATTGTAGCGGTCTTTAATAGTTACCAGTGTCATTGGTGGCGAATACATACCGGTTGAAATCTGTACATTGGTAACTTTGTAGCGCCCTTTCATCTTGTATACTGCTTCACCTACCAGTACTTCCAGGTCTTCATCAAATATCTGTTTCTTTTTATCAGCAAGCACCTTGAAGAGTTTGAAGAAACGTTCCAGTTCTTCATCGGTGAGGTTATACCCTAAACTGTTTAACCGTGCAATGACTGCATGGCGACCCGAGTGTTTGCCCAGTACCAGTGTTGATTTGGTAATTCCTACATCTTCAGGTTTCATTATTTCATAGGTCATTGCATTTTTAAGTACACCATCCTGATGTATGCCTGATTCATGGGCAAACGCATTGGCACCAACAATTGCCTTATTTGGCTGCACACTCACCCCCGTAATATGCGTCAAAAGCTTGGATGTTGACATAATTTGCTTTGAGTTGATATCGGTATACACCTGAAATTTTTCACCACGTGTTTTCAATGCCATTACCAGTTCTTCCATGGCAGTGTTGCCTGCACGCTCACCAATGCCATTGATGGTACACTCCACCTGTCGTGCACCAGCTTCTATAGCAGCTAATGCATTTGCTGTGGCAAGTCCTAAGTCATTATGGCAATGCACTGATATAATTGCCTTATCAATATTTGGTACGGTATTAAAAAGAAATTTTATAAACTCATGAAACTCCGATGGAATTGCATACCCCACCGTATCTGGAATGTTCACTGTTGTGGCACCAGCTTTAATAACTGCTTCCACCATCTGCGCTACATAGTTCCAGTCACTACGGGTGGCATCCATTGGTGAAAATTCAACATTTGAGGTGTATTTTGCAGCATGCTTTACTGCATCAACAGCTATCGCCAGCACCTCTTCGCGAGTCTTTTTAAACTGATATTGAATATGAATATCTGAGCTTGAAATAAAGGTATGGATGCGTGGATTTTCTGCATACCTCAATGCATCCCACGCCACATCGATATCTTTGAAGTTAGCACGTGCAAGCCCTGCCACCTGTACTCCTTTTACTCTTTCTGATATGCGCTTTACGGCTTCAAAATCACCCGGCGAGGATATTGGGAATCCTGCTTCAATAATGTCTACTCCCAATTTTACAAGCTGGTCAGCAAAATGAAGTTTTTCATCAATATTCATACTGAAGCCTGGCGCCTGCTCACCATCACGTAATGTTGTATCAAATATAAATACTTTATTTTGTTTTGATTTTGTAACTGTCATGGCATTTCTCCTTTACCTGTAGTTGATATCAAAATTAATAGCGATAATTTCATGGTAATAATTTTTTAGCAATCGTTGGGAATTCATCCCTCTACACCTCCAGTGCATATAAAATAAAACCGCCACGGGGTTTCCGTGGCGGCATAACATTTCACTATAGCAATACCTCTCACGAAACCCCTGTTGCGGTTTTTCCCAATAGTAGTAGGCCTAGAAGGTTAACTACGTTGTAAAGGTTTCGTGAAATCATAATAGATGTCATATCATTATATACATTACCATTTAATTCAAATAAATCACCTAATACTATGTTGTCAATATATTTTAATCATTCCATAACAAAATTTTAATACTCTAATACTTTATTTCGGCTTGAAGCCAGTAATAAAATACACTTTTATTATACTTCCATACAATGGTATCTATGCTTGATTTTCACAGATAAAAAATCCATATATTGTTATCCCATTCGGATACTATCCACCTTGAGTAACCCAGGATACTCCCTGCCTTTCCCTGCACTTTCTTTTGTCCAGACGGCAACAAAAGAAAGTGCCAAAGAAAAATGCCTTTGTCTTCTGTATGTATTCAAT
>JARYLT010000182.1 GCA_029907515.1 Spirochaetota bacterium
TAATTGCAATACTGTTTTTGGTTATTGTAGCATACCCTTTTTGCTGCATATACTTAATGGCGTCTTTTATGGAAAGCATCACATCTTCCAGCATATTCTCCGGATAAATAAATTCTTTCATAAAAAGATCCCGTATATATACATACTCACTTCTGAAAGAATCTAATGATGTTTCTCCTTTTTTATTCATTATTCTAAGTGCAAGCGATGAAAATGTTAATGGCAGGAAGTAATGGATGATAGAATTTTTATAAAAAATCATCCTTGGCCTGTTTTCTTCCGGCAGGACATACATGTCGGGCATAGTTTCCAGTTTTTTCCCTTCGCCTACTACCTTCAATGACTCCAGAATTTTATCTTCTCTGAACGACTGAATAACATAATCAATTATTTCATCAAAATTATTTCTATCTTTAAGAGTATCTGAAAACTGATACCCTTTATATTCACAGAAATCATATAACGATTCAAAGTTATTCTTCACCATTTCCCGTGAAAAGCCCTTAACTGAAGACATAAGGATAGCGGTAGTTGTCAGGGAAAATGGGGTGATAGTTACAACATCATTGATCCTCCTGACAATATTCATAGCAACTGATTCCGGAACATTGACAGGATTAAGTGTAGTTTTAATTTCTTTCAGAGTAAAAGTTTTATTAAAGTTGATATATACCATACCATATTTACGGTTAAGCAATTTGCTGCTCTGCATCATGCTTACAACAGATTCTTTTTCTTTTTCTTTCCCTTTAAGTTCCTGAACATAGCTTGATTCTTCAAGAATACGGTCATAATTTATTGAAATTGGCACAAATACAACATCAGTGTTATACCCTTCTTCAATTGCTTCAGTGATATAGCTTAAAAAACCTAATTTTGGGAAAGCCACCTTCCCTGTTCGTGAACGTCCACCCTCAATAAAAAACTCAATGGTATATCCTTCAGAAATAATAGTTTTGATATATTGCTTAAATACCGTTGGATATAACTTCAATCCTCTGAAGGTGCGACGCATAAAAAATGCACCCGAATGCCTGAAAATTGTACCCATAGGGAAAAACGATAGGTTTACCCCCGCAGCAATGTGTGGAGGTGCCATTTTGTTTTTATAAAATACATACGATAATAACAAATAATCTAAATGGCTCTTATGGCAGGGAGTTAATACTAACGGTCCCTTAGTTGCCGCCTGACGTATTTCTTCAATGGCTTTGGGATCATACCGTATACCATCAAATATCTTTCTAAACATCCAGTCCAGAGCCATTTCAAATACCCGTATATACAATATGGAAAAATTGGCTGCTATCTCTTTAAAATATTTATATGCCTTTTTACGCAATTTTGATTCAGGTATTCTATCTTCCTGAGCTATACGTTTAATCTCATTTTCAACATTGGGGTGATATAATACCCGTTCCATCATTTCCTGCTGTGATTTCAGCACCGGGCCCAATATGGTACGTTTTTCATGATAATAATCTTCAAGCAATTTGTTGCGCAACATAACAGCTAATTGCCGGGTATCATCAACCTTAGCTTTGGCTATCTCATCTTTTAAATTAATTGGCTGTGATATTCGCACAAAAGGAGCAGTTGCACTTTTCATAATTGTCAGCCATGCAAACAGCAATGATTTATCACCTGTTGCCTGTGAACTGATTATTGAATACAATGGCCCCAGTGGAGAGCCAGAGCGTTCAGGGTTTCGATTCCAGAATATCATTTCCGGCAATAAATAGATTGGTTCATCTATTCGTTTCTGGACCTCTATTAAATAACGCAAGGAGTCATATTTAACTTCAGTATATCGTTTAAGGAAGTATCGCTTAGATAATAATGAAAAAAGGATGCTCTTATTATCTTTTATTAAAGTTTCAACATAATCGGTATCAAGTACATATTCATACTGTTTTCCCAACACTGTAGACGAAAAAAATTGCCATAAACGCCTGGTAATAAACCCTATATCCTGAAACCAGAATGGGTTGTATTCCAGTGCAAATACCGGAAGTGGATAGTTATGCCTGCGCAGAAGATTATATAATATTAAAAGTGAAAGGTTTGAACTCTGGAAGGATGCATAGACAACATGCCCTTTTCTGGAACATTCTTCTATCCGTGAGCAACTTTCCTCATCAAAATCAACGGTGTTAAAAAGTACCAGGGCCAGTTATTTTTAAGAATAGAGGATACTGATCCTCGAAGAGTACATTTAGATGCCTACTTTATGATTCCAGAGGACCTGGAGTGGTTAGGAGTACTATGTGATGAAACTTTCATTCAAAGTGATCGAATA
>JARYLT010000183.1 GCA_029907515.1 Spirochaetota bacterium
ATTATTAGTATACAATGTCATAGTGAAGGGAGAACTTTTTTCAATTAATTTTTAGACACACTTAATAGGACACTATCCAGTTTTTTAATTTTATTGTAAATATGAGCATTTTACCAACTTCCTTTTGAATATATTTCATCAATGATATATATTTTCATCCTTAGTTGGTTCCAACGAATCAAAATCATTCTTATTATAGTATTATAGGTTGTTTTTTATTTATAACCGATAGTTACTTTTTAACAGGATAAAGAATGTATATGAAAATCTTTTGCACATTGCTCATATCAATTATTTCGTTCATGGGATGCACCTGTGGAAAATATTATTCTGAAGCAAAACAGATAGTTGATGATTTAAATGTGGAATCATTGCTAGGCCAGATGCTCATTATAGCTGTTCCATCGAATAAAATAGATGAAAAAACTATTACTATCATAAAAAATTACAGACCAGGTGGAGTAATATTATTTGGATATAATTTGAATAATGGTTCCTGTAAATCACTTGCACATAATCTTCAGAAACTTGCTATGGAATCTATTGGAATACCTTTATTTATATCAATTGACCAGGAGGGTGGAAGAGTAAAAAGAATTCAAAGTGGCATAACACAATTCCCGGGTAATTTTGCACTGGGTGTTGTCAATGATCCATCAAAAACATATACCATGGCACAAATTTTAGGAATACAATTAAGGCTATCAGGGATAAATATGAATTATGCTCCTGTTGTTGATGTCAATAATAATCCAGATAATCCTGTCATTAATATCAGATCCTTTGGGTGCGAGCCGGCTCTATGTGCATCATTAGGTGGAGCATATATTGAAGGTTTGCAAAATTCACGATGTATTGCTGTTGCAAAACATTTTCCTGGACATGGGGATACCTATCAGGATTCACATCTGACATTACCTGTTATTTACAAATCATTGTCTCAACTAGAGAATGTTGAATTTGTACCATTTAAACAGGCCATCGATGCAGGGGTTGAATGCATAATGACAGCCCATATTGCGTTCCCCAGGTTGGGGATTAATATTCCTGCAACCATGTCTTCATTTTTTCTGAATGATATTTTGCGTAAATCACTAAAATTCAAAGGATTAATAATTACTGATGACCTTGAGATGAAAGGTATTTCTGGAATACAATCATATGGCAATGCAGCAGTAAATAGTATCAAAGCTGGTGCAGATATTTTGTTAATAAGCTCCTATGACAATCATGTACAGGAGATTATTGATTCGTTGAAAAAAGCTCTAGCTAACGGCGATATTTCAATAGAATTAATTAAATCAAAAGCAACAAAAATTCTTGAATTGAAGCTCCGGTATAACATAATGCAAATAAAAGATGGCAAACTTTCTTTAAAAAATTATGAGCCTGAACCTGATGATCTAAAACTCTTACAGCAAGCAGATGCTCTTAATACAGAACTATCCCAAAGTTCTATTGTGTTTTATTCAAAAAACACGATACATGATTTTGTAATCGATAATCGCAATATGTATGCTGATGTTACTTCAAAAAATGACAATCTTATTAGTATATTTAAAAAAGAAAATGTAATAATGGATTTTCCGGCAAGTAATAAAAAGAACAAAATACTCTTGATTGATGCTTCATCATATTCAATAACCGAATTACGTATTATGCTGAAATCATTGAAACCTTATAGCAAAGTATTGCTACTTATTACTGGCAATCCATACCCTTACATCAAACACTTTGGAAACTATTCCATGCTCATGTCATTTTCCGATACTGATGAATCATTACGTCAAATGGCATTATGTCTGAAAGGTGTATTTGAACCAAAAATTTCACATCCCTGTTTACCTGGTAATACTCAATGAATTTAGGAATTTACATCCATATTCCATTTTGCCATAAAGAAAAATGCGATTATTGTGATTTCTATTCAATACCGGTAAAAAAGAATAAAAGCTGGCATACATTAATTGAAAAGTATATAAAAACACTTTGTGCGGAAATAATATATTATTCAACTGAATTTCAAGATCATGTCGTTGATACTATTTATTTTGGGGGTGGTACCCCATCATTACTTGAAAGAAATCATTATGCAACCATTGTAAATACAATAAAAAATTATTATGCGATAGCTCCTGATATTGAAATCACTCTTGAATGCAACCCTGATCATTATTCATTGAATTATATTAAAGAATTACGATCAGTTGGAATTAACCGTTTTGTACTGGGAGTCCAGACCCTTGACAAAAGAGCACA
>JARYLT010000184.1 GCA_029907515.1 Spirochaetota bacterium
TGGGATTTAAAGGATACATTATTACAATATTCTGATATACGTATACTGGTTTAAGCTACCAATAGTGGGATTTAAAGGCTTTACCGTTTAGTTCTTCAATTTGTTCAGTTAAATGTTTAAGCTACCAATAGTGGGATTTAAAGTAGTAGTATATATACAATGTAATCTTGTTTATTATTAGTTTAAGCTACCAATAGTGGGATTTAAAGTATACTTTCTTTATGTTGCTTTTTTCGTATAGTTGCGTTTAAGCTACCAATAGTGGGATTTAAAGATATTTTAAGTTTATTTTTTTCGGCTTCATCTTTAAGTTTAAGCTACCAATAGTGGGATTTAAAGAAAGATAACGGAACAGATAAAGAATTGCTCAAAATGGTTTAAGCTACCAATAGTGGGATTTAAAGCTGGAGAGAGTATGTGGTATTTGAATTTGAAGTTGCGTTTAAGCTACCAATAGTGGGATTTAAAGTACGTCAGGATTGGCCGTTCAATTCGCTTTAGTGAAGTTTAAGCTACCAATAGTGGGATTTAAAGGTTGAAGAAGCAACGATTGCAAAGAAACGGACACGGTTTAAGCTACCAATAGTGGGATTTAAAGTTTTCAAAATCGAAAACGGTGTCATCAGCGTTCAAGGGTTTAAGCTACCAATAGTGGGATTTAAAGTTCTTATAGGTATCAAGGTAGGTTCCTTTATCAAACGTTTAAGCTACCAATAGTGGGATTTAAAGTAAATATTGCTGTAATATTAAAAAAATGAATACACTGTTTAAGCTACCAATAGTGGGATTTAAAGGATATACGCTCTATCTTTTGATGGTAGCAAATAATAGTTTAAGCTACCAATAGTGGGATTTAAAGCACTGTATCGTGTAGTACTGGGTAGCTGCCCTGACGGTTTAAGCTACCAATAGTGGGATTTAAAGTGTATGTCTTTGCTGTAAAAAGCTTTTGGAAAACCGTTTAAGCTACCAATAGTGGGATTTAAAGGTATGAGCAGCAGCTGGAGTATCAGACCCTACTCGGTTTAAGCTACCAATAGTGGGATTTAAAGACGAGAAAATATATATTTGCATTCTGGATAGTAATAGTTTAAGCTACCAATAGTGGGATTTAAAGGGTAATCAGCAAAATCAATATTGTCTTCTTCGTCAACGTTTAAGCTACCAATAGTGGGATTTAAAGTCCCTGTTCTTTATTTATTCTTTCAATTCCACGGCTGTTTAAGCTACCAATAGTGGGATTTAAAGCGACATTTTGATATCGGGATTGAGTTTAGCAAAGCAAGTTTAAGCTACCAATAGTGGGATTTAAAGAGCTTTTTTAATCCCAATTTAATTAATTTAAGCTTGTTTAAGCTACCAATAGTGGGATTTAAAGTCTTTAATATTATCTTAATTACCTCTATAACAGCTAAGTTTAAGCTACCAATAGTGGGATTTAAAGCCTTATGATTGCCACCTATCCACTGCTTAAGCTCAAGTTTAAGCTACCAATAGTGGGATTTAAAGAATGAAATAATGGTTACAAGTGTTGTGCAAATAGAGTTTAAGCTACCAATAGTGGGATTTAAAGACATTTGATTTGCAACTGTTGCGTGATACCTACCAGTTTAAGCTACCAATAGTGGGATTTAAAGGAAAAACGGTACAAAAAACCAGTTGTTATGTTGCAACGTGTTTAAGCTACCAATAGTGGGATTTAAAGATACTGACCGACGAACACCGACAGAACCATCACCAGTTTAAGCTACCAATAGTGGGATTTAAAGAAAGCTGTTTATTCCCAAGGTGTTGATAGACAATGGGTTTAAGCTACCAATAGTGGGATTTAAAGCTTTTTTGTGTTTTTCTTAATTGCGACTATTTACAGGTTTAAGCTACCAATAGTGGGATTTAAAGCATTGATAAAAAGAGTGTCGAGGACGAAGCCACCGAGTTTAAGCTACCAATAGTGGGATTTAAAGATATATCAGGGTGAAATATATGCTAATAATGTTCAAGTTTAAGCTACCAATAGTGGGATTTAAAGTTAACTATTTGAAAACGTTCCATTTTTCTTCCCATAGTTTAAGCTACCAATAGTGGGATTTAAAGCGACAGGTACATTAATCTGCTCTGCATTGATCGTAATGTTTAAGCTACCAATAGTGGGATTTAAAGACTGCTATAGCTAATGAACCAAACGATGCTATGCTAGTTTAAGCTACCAATAGTGGGATTTAAAGGAAGTGGAACGGCGTTAATGGTA
>JARYLT010000185.1 GCA_029907515.1 Spirochaetota bacterium
ATTAATATACTTTGCTCCAGGATTTACGATCCAGTACTCTTTTACCCCGTGGCGTTCATACAGATTGAGCTTCTCGGTTTCGTCTTTATAGGCAGTTGACGCAGAAAGCACTTCCACCACCAGATCCGGTGCGCCAATAATCCCTCTTTTTTCTATTTTTTCTGGATCGCATACCACCACCACATCGGGTTGAACCACCGTGTACACTGCATCATCCGCTGCATCCGACTCAGGCAAACGTACATCGATTGGAGCAAGAAAAACCCGACATGTTTTTCCTTCAAGATATTCTGAAATAATCTGGTAGGTATTCCCGACAATTACCTGATGATTCACATCTGGTGCTGGCGTCATATCGTAGGCCACTCCATCAATAAGCTCCCAGCGCTCATCACCTGTCCAGGTGAGATAATCAGCATAGGTAAATTTATTGTCTTTTTTGGGTTTGGGCAGAGGCATGGATATTTCCTCATGATTTTTAATTAATGAAAATATACTGATTCACGTGCTTTTGTCAATAATAATGCAATAATGTGTTGCAGACCTAACAACCATTTCCATAGCGGCTGTATTGAAATAGTTTTATTTTTATATTTTTCACTGCCCTCCGTATCCCACGTAATGAGTAAGAGATTTCCATCATTGAATCGCAATAGCTCTGTCTTCGTTTTAATTCTACTGCAACAGCAAATACGCGTGTAATTTTTGAAAATCAATAGCTCTCGGTATAATATTCCCTTTCAGGAATTTTTCCTGAATTTCTTCTTTTTGGGAAATAATGATGCGCTTTAAAATTTCAGGTTTCATACTATCATAACCATAAAGTTTTGGCAAATCCTTATGGTTATTATATGTAGGGCACCAAACAATCCGCAGGCGCCCAAGCGCTTGAGCGCCTGCGGATAATATTAGACAATAAAACTGCTATGGCAAAAGGCGGTTCCAAAAGCAGTGTCGGGTAACACTACCTGACATGTAAAGTACGGTAAGAGAATCATAACTACTGCACCACAATTGCATGGGCACCTATATTATAATAATCTTTAGCATTATTACCATATTCAGGGGCATCAAGCTCAAACCTGACGCCATTTTTCCAGTAGCAGGGCTGTACATAGACCTCACTTTCATTTTTTGGCTTTTCAATGTTACCTGCAACATATATATCACCATTATAAATATATACAGAAAAAGCTGCCAAATTGTTATCATCATCAGGGGCATATAAATCAGGATTGCTGCTGTCAATCCACAACGCAGCACGATAATAATAACTGCCATTTCCATCATCAACCTTGTAGTAACCTGCAACATATATTTGACCATTGTAGACTTGAACATTATGGGCATGTCCATCCCCATCCTCATTCCCACCGCTGCTATAAGCATTTGGTATTGGAAGTTGTGCCTCAGCAAGTGAAGTTACAGAAGTTCCTGACCAGATAAATGGATAATAAGTAGACAAATCATACTGCTCACCAGCAACATAAATAGTTCCGTTATTTACTATGACTGACAATCCTGCTGAAGAGTCATAGCCTTCAGTTTGCAAATCCTGACGATTCCATGTTCCGCCTGATTATGCTTTTGACCACAGTGTGGCTTTATAAATAGAACCATCATCACTTCTATCACCAGTCACATAAATTGTATCGTTTACGACATTAATGTTATTAGCTGAAGAAGAATAAGTACTACTATCTATATCATATTTTATACCATCAATCCATATACAAGCTTTACTATCATTGTTAGTTCCAGATATATAAACAGTATTGCCCACTATCTTAATGCCCCAGGCATAATCTCCATCAAGATCCTCTTTCACACCATCAACCCAAACGCAAGCATTTGAAGTGGTGTTGCCTACAACATAAACATGACCATTTGCAACTGCAATTCCATAGGCATTTCCATCACTTCCTGGCAAATCTGTTCGTACTCCATCCTTCCAATAGCAGGCGTTTTTCACCGCACTCGTTAACTTAACAGCACCTGCAACATATACACTGGGAGTGTAGTCATCACTTCCCCCTCCCCCTCCTCCGCATGCTGTAAGGGCAACACAGATCACACACATCACTGCTGCTAAAGTAAATCTTTTCATGTACATTCCTCCGTAATAAAAATGTAAATTCACTGTCATACTGCGACTACTTCTCTTAAAACGACACTGCTAGCCCGATGCAATCGGGGCGGGGCAATCCCCCGTCATCCTGAGGAGTCCCGACAATCT
>JARYLT010000186.1 GCA_029907515.1 Spirochaetota bacterium
AAAATTTGCCGAAAAGCATATCCTTTTCCAGGAACGAAGTTTGGATTATGATTATATGAAATTACTATTTGAAAAATCAATGTGCGTATTAACGTAATCCTTTATCACCCAATCAAAAAATTAACTATATAAGGATATGTGTGCTAATATCACTTTCACATTACAGCAATAATCCATTACACTATCTTCACATCATAATCCTTGCGCAATGCATTCTTTACAAATTCTACCTGTGGATAGCCAAGTGCTAACACAGCATGAACGCGGTTGTGTTCTGAAATATGTAATTTTTCTTTTAAGGAAGGGGCGCTATTAAGTGTTGCAGAAGCATACCCTATAAAACACGTTCCAAGTCCCATTGAGTGAGCAACAAGCGCTATATTGTAGGCTGCATACTGGCCATCCTCAACAGGCATGCTTCCTTCCATATCGCTGTGTACAATAATTACGCAAGGGGCACCATGAAACAAAAGGTCTTTTCCCTCTTTTGCTCTTTCAAGACCCAATTTGACGGACTCATAGTTGTTTTTGTAATACTGGAGAATTTTTTTTCCTGCAAAAATAACTGATAGATATCTGAGTATGGGATTGCCAGCTATGGTATTAAGCTTAATAAAAAAGTTTTTTATATCCTCAGCCAGCATTAATACCTTTTCCCTTCCATTAATGACAACAAATTGCCAGCGCTGACAATTACTGGCCGAAGGTGCAAGCACAGCAGCTTCAATCAAATCATGGAGCATTTCTGTGTTTACTGGATCTGCTTTGAATCTTCGTACACTTCTTCGTGAGTGAATAAAGCTTATTATATCAAATGGTTTTATTTCATCTTTGATCACTGCCGTATGACCAAATGAAAACACAGGCTGTTTCAACTCGTTAAAATGTATGGCATTAAATTTACATACGCAATAGCAATGTGAACACAAAATGCAGTCATCGTGCACAATGACAATTTCATTGTTTTTTATTGATAATACCTCTTTTGGACATATGTCTACGCATTTTCTACACAATGTACATTTATTCTTATCAATGATTGGACCAGTCAAGAGGTACCTCCTCTGGAAATAATATATTTCAATTGTGATTCTTAACTCAATTTAGAATCTATCACCCAACTTTGACAATGAAGCAACTTTGCCCTGATATAGTGTGGTTTTAGGACGAGTTTGATTGTCATTCTAAAATAATCCAGAATCTTTTATGTGATTTCAGCCCCCAAATTGATTCTAAAATTAAATTCATCACAATGCTTAGAATGACTTTTGCAGAAAATATTTTCATAGTAAAAGTTCTGAATCCATTAACGTATGAGAGTACAGCTGTTAGAGGCGACTCTCTTTGTGATGGAATTTATTGACTCTACTATCATCCTCTGCTTCAATTAACTGAGTAATAATCTCTCTGGCGATGAGATGTATTATGAGTAAGGTTGAAACTATTATCTTATCATGGAAAATCTTTTGCACACTTCTGCATACACTGATCAAATGCAACCTTGCATGCAGCTTTTTTAGTCTCATCCTTCTTTGCGTCTTTAAAACATTTCTTTTTTGCTTCAACACATGATTGTTCACATGCTGCCCGCTTTGGATTTAATGAAATCCCAATACTGTACTGGGCAACAGCACACATAAAAGCAACCAATACTGTCATTATGATGATTTTTTTCATGTCGACCTCCTTATTAGTATTTATAACTTTTACTTAGCTTATTGTAACTCCAACATGAAAGAATGCAACAATTTTTAAAAAAAAGAAATAGATGCTCTGACCCCACTTCCTTCGTGTATTCTGCAATTCCTGTGTTATCTGTGTGATTCTTATTCTGTTTACAAGGCTCTGACCCTTTTTACATAGCATTTACTTCCTCTATTTTTTTAGCGTACTACGCGTTCTTTGCATGCGTTTCTATGCTCTGACCCCTTGTTTTGCAAATTTTTTTATGAAAAATTACAAAATTTTCTCCAATTCTTTTTAATTTTTTCCACCAGAAGCGTTGTATACAGTAAAAGCTTTATTCACATCTTACTATAAATATACGGAGGAATATCATGGCTCGGAAATTACGGGTACAGCTACCAGGGTTAACCTACCACATCACGTCCCGCTGCATCGAATGGAAATCTATGCTACAGGAAGACTTCTTTAAAGCTTGCTTTATAGAAATACTCAACAAAGCGAAAGCTAAATATCAC
>JARYLT010000187.1 GCA_029907515.1 Spirochaetota bacterium
TGTTTTACTCTTAACAGCCGCCAGTGCTATACCCATGGCTGCGGCTATACCAATAGCCGGAGCTCCTCTAACTACCATTGAACGTATTGCATCTGCTACATCATGATAGTTTGTGTAATGTCTGTATACCTCCTGTACTGGTAACATGCGTTGATCCAACATTGAAACTGCTGATTCATCCCAGCGTATGGTATAGTACATATTGCCTCCTCACTGTATTGTCCTGTATTTTCTCATTCGTATCTGTCTTCCACCTTTTCCCCATGCAACTTCATCCATGTGGACCTGAATTATAAAAAGACCTCGCCCACTGTTTTTTAAAAAATTTTCCGGATCTCTTGGGTCTGCAACATTGGTATAATCAAATCCCTTGCCTTCATCTTCAATTATATATTCAACATAATCACCAGTATAATGATAATGAATAGTTACTTTTCTGTTATTAAACTGAGGGTCCTGTAGCCGTTTCTGTATTTCATCATTAAACCCTTTCATCCCCTGTTCTTCTCTTACTTCAGATGGTATTTCCAGATTTCCATGATACATGGCATTGGAAAGTGCTTCTAAAAGAGCCATGGAAATATTTTCAGCAGTTGAACGATTGCAAAATCCTGCATATGGCAGATGCTTTGTTAATTCATATGCAACAATATCTGCTATAGTTTCATCAACAGGTATGACCAGTGTTCTTTGATCATGTATAATATATTCTCCTAACCGGTTTTCCAGGCTATGCTGCTGTTTCCTGCGTAAAATGTTTCTTACAATTGAAGCGACTTCATTGATATCAAAGGGTTTGCGTATAAAATCTATGGCACCATATCGTAACGCTTTGATAGCATCTTCAATATTACCCTGACCAGTGATAATGAGCGTTGGCACCGGATTTTCACTTGTGTTAATATGACGCAATAATTCAATGCCATCCATTTTCCTAAGTTTAATATCCGTAATTATCAAATCAATATCACGCTCGTCGTTTTTCAATAAAAAAAGGGCATCCTCAGCTTTACTTAAAGAAATAATATTATAGCCTAGCCTGGAAAGCTTCTTTTGGAGGCTATAACGAATAACATCATCATCATCAACAACAACTATTGTAGGCGGCTGACCATTTTTCAAGACTTCTTTTCCTCTGAAGACTGAAGTATCAGATGACCCATCTTATCTTTCTTTGTTTTTAAATAGTGATAGTTTTCTTTTAATGGCTGTATTTCTATTGGAACTCTTTCCACGATAGTAAGGCCATACCCTTCAAGACCAATCACCTTCTTGGGGTTATTTGTCATTAAACGAATAGTTGACAATCCTAAATCAACAAGTATTTGAGCACCAATCCCGTAATCCCGTAAATCGGCAGGAAATCCTAATTTTATATTAGCCTCAACTGTATCGTACCCCTGTTCCTGTAGATGATATGCTTTGAGCTTATTACTTAAACCTATTCCTCGCCCTTCCTGCCGCATATATAATAATACACCAAGGCCTTCTCTTTCTATCATGCGCAATGCCTGATGCAATTGAGATCCACAATCACAACGATGTGAACCAAATACATCACCGGTTAAACATTCTGAATGAACGCGCACCAGTACATTTTGCCTGCCATCCACTTCTCCTTTTACAAGAGCAACATGCGTTGCATTATCAACCTCAGTCTCATATGCTATTATAGTAAAATCACCATATTCGGTTGGCAGATGTGCTTCGGATACTCGACGAACTAAACGTTCCTTATGTTGCCTGAATTTAATTAAATCTTCTATTGTACCAATTTTAAGATTATGCTTTTCAGCAAATTTATCTAAATCCGGACGGCGTGCCATGGTACCATCATCATTTAAAATTTCACACATCACTGCAGCAGGATAAAGACCCGCCAAACGAGTTAAATCTAGCGACCCCTCAGTATGCCCCG
>JARYLT010000188.1 GCA_029907515.1 Spirochaetota bacterium
ACCTTTATTTACTTTTTGCCTTTTACCGATGTAGTTGTAGCAAATATTCCGCCACGTGGTGCCCACTGGATCTCTACTGAAAGCCATTTTGGCTTGATTGCATTGTACAGGTCCTGTGCAATGACGTCAGTAACGTATTCCTGCCATATTGATTTATTTCGCCATGCACTCAAATAATCACGGACTGATTTGCTTTCTAAAAGTAAATTTTTTGGCTCATACACAAGTAGTAAGGTACCCTGATCGTGCCTGCCAGACACCGGGCACAAACTCTGAAATTCAGGATATTCCCACTGAACTACCACACAATGGCCGCGGGCAGGTATTGTGTCAAAGACATACCCTTCAACTTTTTCAATTAGTGCATCTTTAGCTTTTGAATAATCTGTCATGGTCATTCCTTTCGATGAAATTCTACTTATATGTAATATAGCTATAAGTAAAAATTACAACAAAAATTCATCGTGTATTCACTCATTATTACTGTACTGTTATTTTGTTTATACATTTATTTTTTTATATTTATTTTATTTATTTTCATTGACATATCTGATTTTAAACTTATCTGTGCTTTTTTAATATTCTGCTTTATGTAATTGTTTTTGAATACCCATAGCACCTGCAGAATGTAAAGATCAATGTATATTGAGGGTATTATTATGAAAAGCAACAACTTGTTAAAGCCACTCACCCTAATTTTTACAATGATACTATTATTCCCCATTGTTCTTTATGGGCAGGAAGTACCTGAAAATACTGCACCTGTTCAGAATGAAAGCAACTGGCCAACAATTCCAACACTGGCAATGTTTGTGGCAGTACCTACAATTACAATATTATATGGGATGGAAACATGGGACTGGGGTGAACAAAGTGATTGGCGATGGGCTCATGAAGGTTTTTTTGGACAAAATACTGATTCCGGTGGTGCTGACAAAATTGGGCACGGCTGGGCTCATTATTTAGCGTTCAGAATTTTCCACAATTACTATGACTGGTCAGAAAATGGCAGAAACACTAAATGGATTTATTCCATTGCAACCGCTACTTTTCTTGGAGTTGGTATTGAAGTAGGCGATGCATTTACGGGCAAGTATGGTTTTTCCTATGAAGATGTTGTGGCGGATATGCTTGGAATAGGATTGGGTATTCTTCTGGAATACTCCCCAACACTGGACTCACTCATTGGTTTTAGCTGGCAATACTGGCCCACTGAAAGCTATTTTGACCGCTGGGGTAAAAATCCACTGCATATGAGCAGTGATTACAGTGGAGCAAAATATGTTTTTAATTTCAGGTTAGCAGGTCTGCAAAACTTAGGAATAAAAATACCAAACTTCATGCGTTATATACAACTGGATATTGGCTATTTTACACGTAACTACGTTCGATGGGATGAAACCACTGCAGATCCTTATCGTAGTATGTATTATGGTATTTCTCTGAATTTCATGGAAGTAGTAAAAGATTTCTTTGAAAATCCTGATTCTAAAGCAAGCCGCATCTTACAACAACCGTTTAAATATTACCACATACCTGCAGGATATTTTGTTGAAGACAAGATATAGATATTTTATAATACATTAAAAGATAACATATAAAACCGCTTTATGCCAGACAGTTTACCATAAAGCGGTTTTTTCGTCTTCAATATGGCTAATAATCATTTGCCTATAATGCAATGATATAGAAAAAAATTTCCGCCTGATTTTATGAGTTTTGTGCTTATATAGCTTTATACAAGGCTTCTGGCGGTGGCCCCCAGTAGAATTTTAGGCAATGGATGCCATTTTCACGGTAAAAATCAAATGTGTATGACCTGTTTTCGTAATAACTTGGTAAATTCTCAGGATAGTTATCGGAATTCATCTTTG
>JARYLT010000189.1 GCA_029907515.1 Spirochaetota bacterium
GGCTATAGCGCAAACACAAAAATTTGGTGAAGCATTACACGGATTATATGCATATAAAGATTTTCAAAAGGCAACATACTGTCGTCAATGTCATGTGGAAATTTATTACCAATGGCAAAAGAGTATGATGGCACAGGCTTTTGTTCATCCATGGGATGAGATTGAATATTTTGATTTAGCTGTTTCTCATGGCAGGCGAAATCCAAAATTTAAACCTGTTGCTGATGGCTGTAATGGATGCCATGCGCCGATTTCATTTATGGCAGGAGATACACCTCCGCCACGGCCAGAGAAAAAATCAATGGCAAATGAAGGCGTAAGTTGTGATGTATGTCATACCATTGTATCGTTTAATCAGAATGAACAGTATAACTTCAGTTTCTTTGCAAAGCCTGGAAGAACAAAATATGGACCAAGAGGAGGCAAAAATTCTCCAGCACATGATATCGTAAAATCAGATTTAATCGCCAAGCCTGAATTTTGTGCCAATTGTCATAATGAAAAAAGCCCATGGGGAGTATGGGTTAAAGCAACATATAATGAGTGGAAAGAGGGCCCATATAGCAAAGAGGGGGTAGTATGCCAGACATGCCATATGCCTAAAGCGGCAGGCAAGCGAGCAAAGACTGAAAACAAATTATACGATGATCTTAAACAGCATACATTCCATGGAGGCCATTTTCAGGCCAAATACAATGGTGCAATAGATGTTCTGATATATCCTGATACAGATTTTGTTGAACCAGGGATGAAAACAAAGATATCAGTTTATCTGTATAATCAAAAGTGTGGCCATAAAGTGCCAACTGGTTCAGTTGAAGACAGGCTTTTGTATTTGCATGTTGAAGCAATTGACAGCAAAGGAAATGTATATCATCTGAAAGTTGATAAAAAAGGATTTCAAGGGGAAGAATACACTATTGCTTCACGTGAGAAGGCATATCAGGATTTTGCCGAGATGATGGATGTACCAGCAGGTTTTGATGGCATAATCCGTGAAGATGTCCCAGTTGGGGATAGGATATTCAGAATGCCTTATTTTACTGAAAATGGGATTATGACTATTGCTCAGTGGAATACAGCAAAGTTTGGTGTGGATTATAGAATAGCGCCACGGGAAACAAAAGTTGAAACATATACATGGACCGTTCCCGATACTGTTGCACCGGGACCATTGACAATACGGGCAACATTATATTACCAGTTACTGGTAAGACCAGTTGCACAATTTTTAAAAGTGCCTGAGTCCGAATCTATGGATAGGATAATAAACACTGATGTTGCCACAATTGACGTTATATATTAAATAAATGCAGATTACTGGAGGGGATATGAAAACGTATAATACTCGTAATATAATGATAGTATTGGTCATTGCAATTGTATTATATTATACAGCACAATCACAGGCAATGCCAGGATTTGCACGCAGGTATAAGTTTACCTGCCAGACATGCCATGCGCCTTTTCCCAAGCTTAAACCTTACGGGGAAGAATTTGCTGCAAATGGATTCAGGCTGCCTGAAGGTGAGCCTTCATATGCAACAATAGATACCGGTGATCCTTCACTGGAATTGACACGTAATTTTCCTATTGGCATGCGACTGGACGCGTAT
>JARYLT010000018.1 GCA_029907515.1 Spirochaetota bacterium
TGGCCAGGGAAACCGATGACGTTCCAGACGCTTACTCCAGATACAGAATCCATTTGTATCCCAATACAATACTTTGATAATACTTCTACTCCTGTTACAAAACACATACAATGATCCATCAAATACATTCTTTCCCATGGCGTTTTGCACTATATATGCTAACCCATTGTACTGCTTCCGCATATCAGTTGCTCCTGGCTTTATGTATATACGTACCCTGTCCCAGTCTATCTGCATACTGCCTCCTGTAGCACAGTAATCACCATTTTCAATGTATCCCTGCTTATACCCTCGTTTACGTGTACCGTTATGCCACCTATGTCGATTGCTACTGGATATTCCCTTCCTGTAGTTATTGTATTGGTACCGGTGTGTGCTAAAGCCACAAATGGACTGCTCTTATGTTCATCATCATGAAACTTACGATACCAAAAGCTAAATTGATGATAATTCAAATTATGTTCCCTGCAATAGGCTGCCTTACTTATCCCACTTGCTTCATACTGCTGCAGGTGTTCTTTCCAGTACTCCCGCTTTGTGTTTCTTTGCAAATCCTCTTTGTCCATTTTTGTATTCCTCCTTATGTAAATTTATGGTTTACATAAGAAAGATATACTCATACTTTTGTTTTTGTAAAGATGGGGTTATTTTGACGGGTATATTTTTATCACCAAAGGTAGTGCTTCTTTTTAAATCTTTAAACACCATTAAAAATATCAACATATCTCGTTAACTATATTTAATCGTGGTATATGTTCATAGTATTAGTATCATTATGTTTCTACCTCAATTGATCAGGTAACATATATATTAAATAGTTGTTATCAATAAAATGAAATTATTTCTTAATTAATGTATAAGAATACAATGTACTATCGTACCTCTAGTGGCTGGTATGAGTTGTGATGTATTTTGCGAACGATATCACCTGTGATATCATGTATTGTTGCGCAGCCTGTCAGTATCATGGCTTTTTTAAGCTCTGCCTGTAATGATTTAAGGTAATAGGCAACAGCCTCAGAACCCATTCCCACAGCAGCAATGGCAACAGGCCTGCCAATAAGCACATATTCAGCACCTAATGCTAATGCTTTTAAAATGTCAACCCCTGTTCTAAAACCCCCATCAATTAATATATGAATGTGTCCACGTACCTCGCGCACAATATCTTCAAGTACATCCATGGTACCCACCATTTCATCAAGTACCCTGCCGCCATGGTTTGATACAACAATTGCATGTGCGCCAGCCTCAACAGCCATAGCAGCATCGCGTGGATTCATAATTCCTTTGAGTATAAATGGCAGATGTGTGGATGATATTATGCTTTTAAGCTCGGTTAAGCTTTTTGGCTTTACTGCCTGATGTTTTAATTCCATGGTCTTGAATACAATGGCATCAATATCCATGCCAACAGCAATAGCGCCTGCTGTTTCTGCAGCTTTAATGCGTTTAATAATTTCATCGTTATTTGCTCGTGGCTTGAATATGGGTATGCCCATACCGCCAAATTGAGATAACGCTTCCATAGCTATTTTATATTTTTCTGGATCTGCGCCGTCACCTAAGAATGCAATGGTGCCTGCATCCATGCATCCTTTTACAACAGCTATATTGTAATCTAATTCATCTATCGCCCCACCTAAATTGGTAATAGCTCCGGTAATGGGTGCTGCCATAACGGGGAAAGACAGGTTGATGCTAAAAAGTGAAGTAGATGTATCGGGATTGGTTACATCATGAATGACACGAGTATTGATTTTATAATTAAGGAGTGCTTCACTGTTTCGCTTGAATGAAGCTCCAGTGCCTGCACCGCCCATGCCGGGAACGCCGCTGGCGCAATCTTTGCCGTTACACTGCTTGCATACGTAGCATACTTTGCGCAACCTTTCCCGTGCAGAAATGTTGATGGTATCCATGGAAAGTTCTGATTCATCACATATTTCTATGTGTATCATTTCTTTGCACTTTCGGACAGCTTCTTCTGCTTCTTCCAGTGTATCAGCAACAGCAATGATATGTCCTGCTTTTTCAACATTGGATGTTGGTTTTTTTACTTTATCACCAGGTTTAACGGTAATGAATATTTCTGCAATGCCGGGGATCTTCAATGCTTCTTCTACACCACATATCTTTTTTACTATACCAGGCTTTGTGATGATTGCGCGTTCAATCGATACCCTGTTATACAGTGGTTCGAGGTTGCCTGGTTCCTGTCCCAATGCTACCTCAATGGCAGCACGCATTAAATTAACGCCGGTTGAAAGCGGGTAGGTATACGCAGACATAAAACCACCGGAAAGCCTGGCAGCCAGTTCCCCAATTTTTGGGCCATCCTTTGTTATTTTAATGTCGCCTTTGGCACAACCCAGGTGAATTCCTAACGCTTTAATCCCGGCTTTCATAACTTCACAGGCACTGTCCTGCACTTCTTTTGGCAACTGTGATGGCATGGTGTGCCCAGTTTCAACAAAGTGTGGAGGATATTCTATGATGCGGTCGGCGATACCGGTGAAGGTTACTTCACCGTTAAATACAACAGCATCTATGGATAATTCATGGCCTTCCATAAATTCTTCTATAATCAATTCGCCACTGGGTGAGGCGCTTTTGGCAAATGCAAAGGCATCGGCTATCTGATTTTTATTGTCAATACGTACCACACCGCGGGCGCCCATATTATCAGAGGGTTTTATAACGACAGGAAATCCCAGAACCTTGCATGCCTTCTTTGCATCAGAAAGAGACCATACAGGGAAGAAATGGGGAGAGGGAACACCGTGCTCAAAAAACCTCGTTCGCATTTTAATTTTATTGGTTGCAGCAATGGCATCCTCAAATTTTATACCGGGGAGGTTAAGTGCATTTGCTACAGCAGCGACAGTGGCTGAAGCATCAGTTCCAACAGTCAAAACGCCAGATATAGGGGTAATCTCATGTTGTTTTTTTGCAACGCGGACTGAACCTTCAATATCACGGGTACTCATGACAATGGGGATATCAGCATACTTCATTCCCAGAGCATTGGGGTTATAATCAGTAACTATCACCTGTAGCCCCATTTTTTGAGCTGTCTGAATAACTGGTACCTGTAAAAGGCCTCCACCAATTACCATAATGGTCTTTTTCATGATGTCCCCCTATATTATGTCACATTAGCGGTACATTGCGAATAGAGCAATACTTATACTGTTATAATTATTGGCTTTTTTAGAATAAAACTTAAATGTAATTTTTAGTTGCATTTCTGTGGCATTTCTCAATAGTATATAGTACTGTTATTGTTATAAATTGGTAAAGTAAGGGAAGGGTTATGTACAAAAAAATAATTACTGTATTATTTTGCATTTGTGTGACGGCTCTGTTTGCTCAGGACCCTGAAGAATTAACCAGAGAAGGGGTTGAACTGGGCAGGAAGCAAAAATTTGATGAATCACTGCAGAAACTGGACGAATCAATTAAGTTATATAATGTCCGCTCGGCCAGGACATTGCATAATATGGGATATGTTTATGAACTCAAAGGTGAAATTGATAAAGCTATCCCTGCATATGAAGAGGCCGTGCGGCGCAATCCAATACAAATACCATCACTGGAGAGGCTTGGTTATTTATACTACAAAACAGGTTTATTTGATAAGGCTGTTGCAACAGGTGAGCATGTTTTGAAATTGGATCCCAAAAATCAGGAGGTTATCAAATGGCTTCCTGATGCCTATAAACAGAAGCTAATTGCACAGGCAAAATCTCAGATGGAAGAAGCTGAAAAAGAAGAAAAGAAGGTTACTAAAGAAGAGGTTGTGGAAGAAGAAAAACCACAGGAAAAGAAAAGAGTGCTTTTTGCCACGTTTGAAGGAATGTCACGGATAGGTTATTTTCTTGATGGTGGAGGTTTTGAGATTGTCAGTGATAATGGCATTGGTCCCAATATGCCATATCTGTTTTATATTGATGCCGGACCATTTGATGGATGGGAAGCACGCATAACAACTGGAAATCCTTACTATGGAGCGTTGATGCCGGATGTCAATGCATGGATGGAAAAAGTTGAAGGGATGTTTAATGCAGGGGGTTACTATTTAGGCTTTGGTGTTCTTGGCAATCACCACCGTAGCGGTGATGTGTTTGGTGAAAATAAACACCTTAATGATTATAAAATGGGGATATTATTTGGTTTTAATCAGGATAAGGCCAGGGTTGATGTTGCCCTGTACCCACGGCTTATTATGCGCGATGGGGAAAAATCAAGCGGTAAAACCTTTGATGCTGATTATTTTGATTTTGTATATACATACACATTTGATAAATATTTACGTTATTATACAAAGCTTACTATCAATGAATTTTACTTTTTTGACCATACAGTACCAGCATGTTTGTATGCTGGTGTATATGATTTTAGTATAGGAGTTGTTCTTAACAGGTATAATGAACTAACCGGTGAAAAGAGGCTTTCGTTCAATTTTAGCCTTACAGAACGAATGTATTTTGGAAATATAAATACAGATGATCCATATGCAAAATTTGGCAATGGGCAGGGATGGTTTGGCATTAACACAGATAAATGGACAAAAGGTGATCCTTTCTCAGGATTCAGGTCACTTTCACATGTGTTTACTGCTGGTGTAGAGGAATATATTCATAAAAATATTTTCCTTTACCAGTCACTGGGTTTTGAACTGGCTGATACATCAGAGGACCATCATGAAATTACGTTTAAACTTGGAGCAGGTGTTGAGTTGTAGGTATGGATTATAAAGCAATCACTGAATATGCTATCCACGTTTGCAAACAGGCGAGAGCAATCATACTGGAAGGCTATTACAGCAACGATGTAACAGTTGATTACAAAAGCAGGACAAATTTAGTAACCAATATAGATTATGAATCTGAAAAATTAATTGTTGAAAGCATAAAAAACACATTTCCTGACCATGGCATTGTTGCAGAAGAGGGCAGTTTAAAAAAATCCAGCAGCAACTATGTATGGTATGTTGATCCATTAGATGCTACCAATAACTTTGCACACAAGATTCCGCACTTTTGTGTTACTGTTGCATTATATTCCAGGGAGATAGCATCAACAGTTGCTGGTGTGGTCTATGAACCATTACGCGATGAATGTTTTTATGCGTGGAAGGGGGGCGGTGCCTATCTCAATACAAAACGCATATATGTTTCTCAGATTCAGGATATCGGCATTTCGGTTATTGCTACCGGTTTTCCATATAAGAAAGATGACCCGGATGTAAACAATCTGAAACAGTTTAATAATGTTTTGCCACATGTTCAGGGTATACGGCGAATGGGATCGGCAGCCATTGACCTTTCATATGTGGCATGTGGAAGGTTTGATGGATACTGGGAACCCATGCTGTATCCATGGGATATGGCAGCCGGTGCACTTATTGTGGAAGAAGCGGGAGGGATGGTTACTAAATATACTGGAGAGGCTTTTGACCCTGAATACCCTGAAATATGTGCCACCAATGGGCTCATTCATCGTCAGCTACTTGATTGTATTAATGCATAGATGGTGTATTCTTCTAAATTTTGCTGGCACATTGACCGATAGATAATAAGAAACACTGTAAGATGGGCGGTTTATATGAAGAAAAAATTTTTAACAATAATTATGGTATTGTTTACATCTGTATTGCTGGCACAGACTACTCAAAAATTGGATATTCCTGTACAGTCTTTATATAGCAATCAGGTCAAAATAAAAGATATTTATTTTAACAGGAGAGTGGATACAGCTGGGAAAGGAGATGTTCTGGAGGTTGAGGTGTTGTTTGAAAATTTAACTGACAATCCCATGGATATATATGTCAACGTTATTGCTACCTATGAAAAAGAGGAGAAAACAAATTCCAGCTTTGAGATGCCGATCCCTGAAAAGGAGCGCATACGAAATTTTGTCCCTTATCCTGATGATATAGCCAATTATGAATATACTGACAGTAAAGGGAAAAAAATATTTCAGGCGTATCCAAAGAATACAAAATCAGGAATTAATCCTTTAACAAATAAACTTTATTTCTTGCCAGTAAGAGACATCTTAGTTGTACGTTCGTATCATGTATCTCCATACCGGAAAGATTTTGTATTCTTTAATTATGTTACAGTGCTTGTTTTTGACAAGGATGGCAATCCCATCATGCGCGAAGTATATGAACTGAAAGGTAAACGGAAATAAAAAGAGGCGGTTTTAAAACCGCCTCTTTTTTAACATGCTAAATACTTATATAAGCTTCCGTGCCTTTAATGCAGCAATCACTATACTGGCTATCTGATCGGGTGTGAATTGCGCAACATTGAAAGTTAGGTCATATGATGCAGGGTCGTAAGCATCAAATTTTATATACTGAGTCATGAATTCATGGCGCTGTTTATCTTTTTCTTCGATAAGCTTTTCAGCTGTAAGTCTGTCTTTAATCTTCTGGATTTCCATAACTTTCTGGATACGATATTGAAGCGGAGCAACAAAGCGTACATGTAGTCCAAAGCGTAACCCTTTTGTAATAATTACTGAACCTCTCCCCACCAGAATGGCATTTCCATGGATTGCAAGTGAACGTATGGTATTGGCAAGTTTCTGGAAAACAGCCGCCTGTGGTGGCAGATCAGAAAGCATGGTCCGCCATAATTCGCTCATTTCTTCACGCTTTTTAGTGTCGATAGTTTCCACAATCTTTTCTGAAATGTTATACTGCTCCTCAATTTTGTTAATCAAATTTTTGTCATAGGTAATCCATTTGTCAGAACGCTGTAAATCATTGAGGCTTCTGGCAATGGCTTGGGCAATATCATTTGCAAAACACCCATATTGCCTGGAAATAGTGATAAAAGGGCGGGGTACATCTTCTTTTTCAATAACCTTTTTTTCTGCCTCCCAGACCTTCATCTGGTTCTGGATCCAGCGTTCCAGTGTAGATTCTTTAATTGGGTTACTCATAATCAACTCCTATAATTGCTAAGATATAAAAATAATTATTATAATAACAGAAAGAAAGCTCTTTTCCTCAGGGTATTCCCCCATTTAGGAAAAGGGTCTTTTAAAACATTAATCCAACTATCTAATAGTGATATATTTTTTCAATTATTTTACTTTTGATATAGTACAATTTTTATTGTACAGAATATCGTTATTTTTGTCATGTTTTTGGTAATATGTATATTTCACTTGACCTGAAACTTTATGCATGTGATAGTATTATCATGTACACCGTTTGTATTCAAAACCTGGAGTTAATATGAAAGCTATTATAATGGCAGGTGGCGAAGGAACGCGGCTTCGGCCTTTGACATGTAACAGGCCAAAACCAATGATACCGGTACTTAACAGGCCTGTCGTTGAATATTCAGTGTATTTACTGAAACAGTATGGTATTAATGATATAACAATGAGTTTATTTTATCTTCCTGAAAATGTGGTTAATTATTTTGGAGATGGTACATTCTGGGAGGTTTCAATAGATTATAGTATTGAGGAATTACCTCTGGGAACTGCAGGTGGGGTAAAGTTAGCTCTGAAAGATTATGATGACACATTTATAGTCTTAAGTGGTGATGGGATCTATGATTTCAATTTGCAGGATATCATTGATTTTCATAAAAAGAATAAATCCCCGGTTACTATCGCCCTGACACATGTTCCTGACCCTATAGAGTATGGTATTGTTATTGCGCGCGATGATGGCACTATAGAGAGGTTTCTTGAAAAGCCATCATGGGGCGAGGTTTTCAGTGATACTGTTAATACGGGGCTCTATATCATTGAACCTGAAATCATGGAACGGTTTGTCCCATCAAATGAAAAATTTGATTTTTCCTATGACCTTTTCCCGCTGCTACAGAAGAATAATATCCCTATTTATGGGTATATTTCTGACGGCTACTGGTGTGACATAGGCAATCTGGAGGCGTATCGGAAAGTGCATCAGGATATACTCAATGGCATGGTTAAGATTAATTTCCCAGGGAAAAAAATTGGTGAAGATATATGGGCAGGCAAGGATGTGGAAATACATCCTGAAGCAACAGTGACCGGGCCTGTTGTACTGGGCAACTATGTCAAAATCAAAAAAGGCGCTGAGGTTTCTGAATATAGTGTCATTGGCGATAATACAGTAATCCATGAAAATGCTTCGGTACGAAGAAGCGTGGTGCTGCATAATACCATTATTGGAACAAAGACGGAAATACGAGGTGCCATCATTGGCAAACGCAATGTTATTGAAGATACTGTCTCAATTTATGAGGGTGCTGTAATCAGTGATGATTGCCAGATAGGCAATAATGCTAAGATTGCTTCGGGGATACGCATATGGCCGGAGAAGATAATTGATCAGGGTACACAGCTTAATTCTGACCTTATATGGGGTAAGACTGAAAAAAAGATTTTGTTTTCAGCTGAAGGTGTCTATGGATCATTCAATATAAAGATTACACCTGAATTTGCTGCAAAATTGGGTTCGGCCATTGGTGCTTTCTTAGGTAAGAACAAAAAAGTCATTGTGAGCCGGGATACCACTCGGGCATCACGACTTATTAAACGTGCATTAACAGCCGGGCTTTTGTCAATGGGAGTAGAAGTATACGACCTGGAGATTGCAAGTATACCAATTAATAAATATTCAGTGGTTTATGAAAATGCTGACCTTGGGATTTATGTGCAGATTTCTCCACATACTGATTTACAGTTTAACCTGATAAGAATGTTTAATAAACAGGGGTTTGAACTTAACAATGTGGAAAGAAGAAAAATTGAAAATATATTTTTTAGAGGCGATTACCCGCGTAGCAGTGCGTTTGAGGTTGGCAGGTTGTATTATCCAACGCATAATGTTGAATCATATATCATGTTTGTTTCAAATTTTGTAAATAAAGAGATAATAGCCAAAAAACAATATAATGTGATAGTTGACTGTTTTTATGGAACCACCACACATATTTTCCCTTCACTTCTGGCTGCGTTTTCATGTACAGCCACTGTTCTTAGGGGACAGATCCGTGAATTTAACAGCACTGAAGAAATACGTAATGAAAGCCGGGATTCTATAAATGGGATTAAAAATCTTACAAAACTTAATAATGAAATTGGTGTAATAGTTGGGCCACATGGGGAACAACTAACTGTAGTTGATGAAGATGGAAACATTTTACAGTGGGATGACATAACAACACTGTTAGGGTTATTATTTGTAAAATACAGGACAATAAAAGAACTCTGTATTCCTGTTATATCGTCATCACGCCTGGGAAAGATAGCTGAAGAAAATAATGTGATACTCAAACGTGTGCCCAAAACACCGGTATTTGAAGATGTGTTTACAATATTTTCTAAAAATTCTGAATCAGTGTATCCGCATAGCATGTATGAATATGACCCAATGATTGCATTTTTGCTTTTACTTGAACTTGTTGCACGGGAAGAAAAAAAATTATCTGAAATCCGACGCGAATTGCCTGATACCAATATGTATCATACTGTACTTCCATGTCCTGTTGATGCTAAGGCAGTGGTTATGAGGGAGATAGCTTCCACGGCAAATGGTCATGTTGAGTTGATTGATGGTGTAAGAGTTGTCCATGATGATGGGTGGATTATAATTTTACCAGATACCTTGCAGCCATCGGTTCATGTTTACTGTGAAGGTATAACCGATGAGGCACGTGATAAATTAATTGATGATTACAGCATCAAAATAAAGAAAATAACTGCAAAATATGCATGAGGAATACCATGAAGCCATTAGTTAATCAGGAAAGGCTGGTTTCAACATTTATTGATCTGGCAAAGATTGCCTCTCCATCATGGGAAGAAAAAGGGGTTATAGAGTATATAAAACAAAAAGCAGATACATTAGGTGTTGAATGTGCACTGTACCCCTGTAACAATTCATACAATGTGTTGATCCGTATTCCTGGTGATAAAAGCTACAATCCTGTTCTTTTTTCATGTCATATGGATACGGTCACACCGTGTGAAAATATTCAGCCAATCATAAAAGATAATAAGATAGTATCGGATGGAAGGACAATATTAGGGGCTGATGATAAATCGGCAATTGCAGCGTTTCTAGAAGCAATATCACTGTTACAAGAGCATAGTTTACCACATGGCCATATTGAGTTTTTATTTTCATGTGCAGAGGAAGTTGGATTGTTTGGGGCAAAGGGGTTTGACCTATCAGTGGTTAAAGCGCAGTATGCATTTGTGTTTGATAGCGATGGACCAGTAGGTAATATTATTGTGGCAGCACCCTATCATATCAGCATGAAAATTATTATAAAGGGGAAAGCTGCACATGCCGGTATGGAACCTGAAAAGGGGATAAGTGCTATACGAGTTCTTTCAGAAATTATTGCTGCTATCCCCCATGGCAGGATTGACAGCGAAACAACTGCAAATGTTGGAATAGTAAAGGGTGGACGAGCAACCAATATTGTGGCGGAGGAAGCGGAATGTACTCTTGAAACCCGTTCACGGCAAAAGACCAGAGTGCTTTCGGTAAAAAGAGAAATTGAAAGAACAGCAAAAACAATTGCACAGAAATATAAAGCAAAAGTAAAGATTGAAAGCACTATGGATTATGAAGGCTATACCATCAGAGACAATGATCCCATTGTTTTAATTGCATCAAATGCATTACGAAGTATTGGCATAAAGCCGGCTCTGGCAGTTTCGGGTGGAGGCAGTGATACCAATATATTCAATACGCATGGAATTAAAGCAATAAACCTTTCATCGGGCATGCGGCAGGTGCATACCACAAAAGAATATATAATAATACAGGATCTTGTTAATGTTGCATCGTTGGTGGTGTCAATTATTCAGAATGTAAAACACTGATATATTATTTCCCACATCCTAATTTTACTATAAAATATGCACCGCATACCAGTGTAAGGGGAAGTGTTAAAAAGTAGGTAAAAAGTTCGGGCATTTTTACCACATTGGGATGCAGTACCTTTTTGCCAAAATATGAATAATGAAAATACTGGGGATCTTTTGTGCGTTTGTATATATTTACTGCAATTTTTGTTTTTACATACAACATGCCAAAAAAAATTACTCCAGATTCAATAAAGAGTATGCGTTCTAAATTGATTGCCTTAAGATCTTGTGGAAATAATAAAATAAAAACTGACAAAAATATTCCTAAAAAAATATTAATCATTGAAGTAAAAAGAAATCCCTTGAAGTCTTTGTCCTGTTTTTTTGAAATATAGCTTATAATATAATAGACGTGGACGGCCAGTGATATTTGCAGGATAATAATAAATGTTAGAACAATCATATATGCTCGTATGTAATTATTGAATAATTATAACCCCGCTACTTTTGGCGGGGGTTATACATTATAATTTTTTGTATTATACAAATGTGTAAGCACAAGTCAAGAAAATCATTGGAACACATGTAAACATTTACTTGTCTTTTTAGTATAAATCATGATACTATATACTATCGCTTAAAGGGATAATGAACTATGTGTGGACAACAGTTTACGTATAATCTGTATGAATTATTCCAGGAACAGGCACATAAGTTCCCTAAAGAGATAATGCTATACTATAACAGCGTGCCTGTACAGTATGAGAGTGCTTTACGTAATGTACATAAAATTGCACATGCATTGCGGCTGCGTGGGGTGCATAGTGGATCTACAGTGATTATGCAAACCGGAAATACGCCATATTTCGTATATAGCTTTTTTGCTATTTTACAGTGCAATGCAATTCCTGTTCTTGTTAATCCTTTAGCCCGGCAGTTTGAATTGCATCACTATATTACTGTTACGCGTCCTGATTGTATCATTACCACAAGCTTTATGGCTGAGAGACTATTGCAGTATGGTATTGTCAGCGATATTCATACTATCATTACCATCGATGAAAGCAGTACATATACATCCATGGATTCAATTGTTAGCAGCGATACTTATGACAACCATTATGTTCAGGAAAACTATGATGCAGCAGCAATAATATTTACCTCCGCAATGGATGGGTATGCGTTAGGTGCAGTACTTACCCATTATGGCATTTATCAGAGTGCAAAAGCAGTAGCTCAGATGATGCCTGGACATGCTCTGGTTTCAGTGGCTGTACTTCCCTTGTTTCATGCATTTGGGCTTACCTCTTCGCTTGTTGTGCCACTTTTGAAAAATATTCCTATTGAGCTGGTTGAAAAATTTTCACTGAAAAAATTGATACGGATACTGTCAAATAATGAAGTCAGATCTTTTGTTGGAGTGCCAGCCATGTATGCTATTATGAAAGGCCTCTTTGAGCGTGGTGAGAATTTTGAACATATACAGTTATGGGTTAGTGGTGGCGATTATCTTCCGGTTTCCCTTCAAAAATGGTATGCTGAACGTCTGGTGGATATACGTCAGGGGTATGGACTGACTGAAGCTTCGCCCATTGTAAGCTGGAATATGCCAGAAATTGAAAATAAAATTGGTTCCATAGGAAAACCAATGCCCTATAATGAGGTGCGCGTGGTTGATGATAACGGAAGTGATGTTCCTGCTGGCATGCATGGGGAGATCATTGTAAAGGGAATGAATGTGATTAACAGGTACTATAATAATCCACAAAAGACAAAAGAATATATTAAAGATGGATGGCTATATACCGGTGATATTGGGTATTTTGATAATGATGGCTATTTATTTATATCCGGGAGAAAAAAGGATATGGTATTGAAAAATGGATACAATGTATATCCAAAAGAGGTGGAGCGGTTACTATCCTATCATCCTGATA
Organism: Spirochaetota bacterium; assembly: GCA_029907515.1. Lineage (GTDB taxonomy): Bacteria > Spirochaetota > UBA4802 > UBA4802 > UB4802 > UBA4802. The sequence continues at coordinate 12,783 of JARYLT010000018.1, forward strand.
TAGAGAGTGTACGGGTAACAGGACATGTTGAGTTTCTGGGCGATAGCACCAGAGAGTGGCTTATTGCACGTGTAAAACCAAAACACCATGCAACGTTATCGCCGGATACACTCAGAATGTGGTGCAGTGAAAATATTTCCTTATATAAAATTCCTGATGAGATAATAATAGAATAAAAAAAAGAGGTAATCGGGCGATTACCTCTAGCTCTACAAAAGCATAGCGGAATACTTTGGAAGGAAATTGTTGTGTACCAGGATTTTCCCAGCTCACTATTATATATAAGCAAATCGTATGCCAGCGTCAAGTAAAAAATTTCAAATTTTTTATATAAATAAAAAAATTTTTAAATTTTAAGCATATTTCATACAATTTTAAACAATGTTTAGTACTTTAAGGTAAAAATCAGAAGCGCATAAAGAATAGATTATGTACATAAAATCATAAAATGTCACTTATATGCATTGTATATATACGTTTTTATCCATAAAGTGTATGTTAAAACGGACACATGTTTAGTATACCGTACATACGGACTATTTTATTCAATGTGATGAATGGATTTTCAATTAGATGAAAATGTTTGTAGCAGAATTCATCTTCCATACAGACCTGTTGCCATGATAGATTTGATTGTGTAATACAAATTATTCAATAGACTCTGGATGAGGTCGGGTAAATAATAATCATGAAATTCTATTTTGAGAAGAGTTGTCAAACGATGGGTTGCACACCAAACTGATAAAGCGAAGCGATTCTCACTGACCTGAATGGTATGAACGTTCCAGATAGCATACCCAAACTAATAAAAATGAAATATTTATTAAATTGAGACAATACTATAAATTGTTAATGTCATCACAACAGGTTGGAATTTCTCCGAATGATATTTTGAACTACATACTATTTTCAAGGGATTTGTACATAATTGTAGCTTCGTCAGTACAAAGGACATCCAAAATAATTGCTTGACTAATGAATTTTTGTTACATACTATTCTGGAAAAAGAGGTAATGCTATGCAACAACTCATATCTAAAAAAGGTGATTTGCTTGGTAAAGATGGCCAACTTATAGAAAAAGGTTATTCAACCAGCCCTGTCAGAACATATAATCCTGAAAATGTTTCCCTGTATCCTGTTTCATGGTTAAACAAAATACGTATAAAGGAATGGGACTATTATGGCATAACCACTAAAGATTACTTTGTTTCAGCTACTATCTCACATATTGGATATGCAGGACTTGTGTTTGTGTATTTTATTGATTTTAAAACAAAACAGTATATTGAAGATACACTCATAACGCCATTAGGGAAAGGATTTACGCTTGGTCGATCAAGTGATGACGATAGTTACTTTAAAAAAGATGATATAACCTTTGCTTTCAGAAAAAAAGGGAATGAACGCGAGATATATGTAAGCTGGCCGCAATTTGGTAAAGGGAAGGGTTTTCATGCACACTGGATAATACGGCAAACACCACACGATTCAATCGTTATGATGACACCCATTGGAAAAAAACGCTTTTACTACAATCAAAAGATTAATTGCATGCCTGTACATGGTGCATTTTTACTGGGTGGACAGGAATATGGTTTTGACTCTGGTAACGCACTGGCAACGTTAGACTGGGGAAGAGGAGTATGGGAATATAAAAGCTTCTGGAACTGGGCAAGCGCTTCCTGGTTTTTACCTGATGGAACTCCGTTTGGGTTAAATTTAGGGCAAGGGTTTGGTGATTTATCATATGCCACGGAAAATTGTTTCTTTGTCAATGGACGTATTCATAAGTTAGATAAGGTTACATTTAATTATGACAATTCAAATTTTATGAAACCATGGTATTTTGGATCCAATGATGGAAGGTTAGGATTAACGTTTTCACCTTTTTTTGAAAGAGTAGCAACATCCAATCTTCTGGTTATAACGAGTGAGGTGCATCAGCTATTTGGCATATACAATGGCTTTGTTATTGATAACAGCGGTAAAAAAATACAGGTGGCCAATATTATTGGATGGGCCGAAGAACATCATGCACGGTGGTGAAGGGGGAAATATGTCGGGATATTTTACAGTGCATTTGCCTTCGTTTTCTTTGATGCATGTGCACTGGGCTATAGATAATGAATACTGGAATTCTATTGTTTCACATGCGGTAACTGATGTGTATGGTGATCCGGTGTTATATATACGTATAATTAAATTGCATGGGAACCAGTGGATACAGGATCAACAGGTCGATGTTTTTGGAAGAAATAATCACTGGATTGTTTCGATTGGTGATCATCTGCACGGATGCGTGATCAAAGTAATGCTTATGACGGCAATAGAAGGGAAAGGCGAAGAGATTATATTTGAATCTGATGCTATTACACTGCCTCTTTCACCTGAAAACTTAAAAGAGACTATTCCTGTTTTTACTCAAGAGATTCATAGATTGAATACCGTTGTAACAGCTGACGAAAAACGCCTTTCTTCATGATTGATAATCTAGCAAGTACAACAAAACTATGCATTATACTGCATGCACATCTTCCGTATGTCAGGAATCCTAAAAATACATTGCCCCTGGAAGAAGTATGGTTGTATCAGAATATAGCCGAATGCTATATTCCACTGGTACAGATGTGCCAAAGGCTTATTAAAAAACATATACTTCCTTCGATTGCCCTGTCAATAAGTCCCACGTTACTTACCATGTTGCAGCAGCCATACTATCACACACGGTTTAGAAAATGGATACATTCAGTTCTTGATGCCAGTACACTACTGAAAAAAAAGAATACAAAGGCTCATAATGCCCTTGATTATTATACAACGTTTATAACCAACTCTCTTTCTTTTTTTGACAATATAGATGGGCAATGTGTTAATGCTTTTGGTGAATTTTTATCTAACAATTCCATTGAACTGCTGACAACTGCAGGAACACACCCGTTTTTTCCTTTATACAGAACCTATCCGTCATTCCAGAAACTTCAAATCATGGCTGGAATTCATTCATTTTCAGCTAAATTTGGGAAATCACCGCGTGGGTTCTGGTTACCTGAGTTAGGATACCATGCAGGGATTGACCAGTACCTGCGTCAGAATTCAATAGATTATACCATTGTTAATGATACAAGTGTTTTATATGCAAAAAATATTCCACAAACAGGAAATTTTTTTCCGTTAAAAACATATACGGGTCTGGTTTTGTTTCCCCGCGATGCAGTATTGTCCATGAAGATATGGTCGGCTAATGAGGGATATCCGGGAAATCCAGCGTACAGGGAATTTCATTACGATGCTATGTATGAATTGCAGGAACTATCGCCCAATAATGAACATAGACTATTGGGGTTAAAAATTTATGCGATAAGCGGAGGCAACCACAAAGAATATTATGATTACAAGAAAGCACGAGTGGTAGTGCGCCAGCATGTTGATGATTTTATTGATGCCACACTAAAACGCTCACAAGAGGTTGAACGAATTATCAAACGCAAACCTGTATTTGTATTGCCATTTGATGCAGAGTTGTTTGGGCACTGGTGGTTTGAAGGTCCGCTGTTTTTAGAAATGCTTCTGGAGACCATAGCTTCCCGCGATGATATTATGTGCGTGATGCCGCAACAGCTTTTAGATTGTGATATGGAAACATTTGAACCGGTGGAATCGTCATGGGGAAGAGGAAATGATTTTTCAACCTGGTACAATCCAAAGGTGCGCCATACTGTCGTGAAACTAGAAGAATTACTGTACAGATTTGATAAAGCGCTGTACAGCAATGATGAAGCGTTGCAGCAGTGTGCACGAGAACTTATGCTTGCATCTTCTTCAGACTGGCAGTTTATGATTTCAACAGGAAGCTATGCAGACTATGCGCGTACGCGCTTTGAGGAACACTCTGCTGCTGCACAAACAATTCTGGATATGATTGAAAAGAAGATAACTAATAATAGCTATATCAATAAACGGTTTGAAACATATCCTGTATTTGAACATATAGACTTGCTACTCAGGCTTGTGCAGCAATAAAACTTTTAACAGTGTGATAGTAGTACTCAAACGGCGGAGGAGACGGGGGCAGATCTTTTATAATAAGCTTTCGTGCCCACCTGCGTTCAGTCTGCTCACACAGATCTTTTATTGTTCTGCCTGAAAGTGAGTGGCTGGCTGCTGCAAGTTTATTAAGCTCTTCAGGTGTAAGATGTTTTGCGTAGTTACCAAAAATGCTTGCACGCTCCTGCTCTCCTGGTAATGGGAAATGGATTGTCTGATCAAATCGTGAAATGAGGGCATGATCTAAATCCTGCTTGCGGTTTGTGGCTCCAATCACTATAGTATTGGTGATAGAACCTATGCCATCTAAACGCCGCAAAAGCACCGATAAAATACGACGTGTGGCCTCGTACATATTCTGGTCACGTGAACCTGCCAGAGAATCGATTTCATCAATGAATAATATTGATCCTCCCAGATCATCGCATGCATCAAAAATAGCTGCTAAGTTCTGTGATGACTGCCCGTACCATTTAGACATGATTGATTCCACAGGTACATACACCAGTGGGACCTGAACCTCTTTTGCTATGATACGGGCAACAGTGGTTTTTCCCACGCCAGGAGGCCCTTCAAAGAGTATTGCTTTGGGCCTGTTTGTTTCAAAGGTTTTGCGGGTGATTTCGGCAATGCTGTCATACACCTTTGGGTTTTTGAGTGGCAGAATTATGGATTCGCGTATAGTACGTTTCACTTCCTCATAGCCAGCTATATAATTCCAGTCAAGTCCACCTGCATCTGTATAGACTGATGCCCCATATTTTATAAGCCGTATCACGGGATTTTCTTTTGCCTGTGAATAGGCTTTGTTAACCAGTGCAATAAAGCAGTTTATTTCTTCCTGTGAAAGGTTCCCTTTTTTGGTGCATTCAATCTTAAAGTTTGTGGTAAGACCCGAAAATTCTATTTTAAGGTTATCAAAGATATTCTCGGTTTTAAAAAGATTTTTATTTAAAGCCTGCACTGCATAATAGCCATCCGAAAATGCATGGATGCGAATGTGTTCTAAATGGTCTTTAATAATTCCCAAACACTGAATTATGAGTGCATGCGATAGCTCCGGAATTGAAACACTGATTTTGGTAAAACCTTTTTCAAAACCAATGTAGGGTTCACTCACGATGGTGTTGCTTTTAATTGACAACTCCTCCAACGCTCGGTTAACCTGTGTTTTCATCTGGTCAAAAGAAATGGTGTCGGTTTCATTATTCATGGTTGCAATTGCCATGTTCACCCTTGTTTTCCATTAAAATAAAATTTAAGCCAGTGCTCCTCCATCAATGACAATTGTAGATCCGGTAGTATAACTTGCAGCATCAGAAACCAGGTATAGTACAGCTCCAGTCATTTCCTGAGGGGAAGCAACGCGCTTCATTGGTATTGTCGGCAGAATCATGTTTAATATTTCCTGATTTTGTGTCATAACTGATGAAAATTTTGTTTCAGTAAGACCTGGCAGGATTGCATTGACACGGACATTAAAAGGTGCAAGTTCCTTGGCAAAGGATTTTGTCATGGCAATAACGCCTGCTTTAGTAATTGAATATATTCCCTGAAAAGGTGCTGGACGTATTCCATTTATAGAAGCAACATTGACAATGGAACCACCACCATTTTTTATCATGAGATTTGCAGCATACTGACTTGCAAAGAAATAACCTTTTAGGTTTACATCCACCGTTTTATCCCATGCATCGGGTGTTGCATGCAAGACATCTCCAAAAAATGGATTGGTTGCGGCATTATTTATCAGTATATCAAGCTTACCGTATTGTTCCTCAACAACTTTGAATAGATTCTGTATATCTTCTAATTTGCCAATATGGCAGGCAACGGCATGTGCTTTGCCACCCTGTGATTCGATTTCCTGCTGTACTTTTTTTAAATCTTCAATCTTTCTACTGGTGCAGTAAACGGTAGCACCGTGTGCTGCCAGTGTTTGGGCTATTGCCTGACCAATCCCTCTGCTTGCACCAGTTACTATCGCAATTTTGCCAGTCAAATCAAATGTAAGTCTACTCATACATCCTCCTTATTTCCATATTGAATATAATCGTATACACCCGTAAATTGGGGTTTATGTTCGTCAAGTTATTTGTACAGTATAGTACACTGCACATACGGGATATTCAACAATATTTATATGTTGTATGAAAAGTTAACAAAAAAATGTATACCACCCATTCATTTTTATATTGCAAAATATGTATAGTATGTCGTAATGCAGAAAAAATATAGTGAGGTATCATTATGGGTCCGCTGGAAAAACTTATTAATCCTTCATCAATAGCCATTGTGGGCGCAAGCAATAATCCCTTAAAAATGGCTACCATGCACCTTTTAAGTATTATGAAAGATGGATATACAGGAAAAATATTTCCTGTTCATCCAAAAGAAGATGTTGTATTTGGGTTAAAAGCATACAAAAGCCCTCTTGATCTTCCTGAAGCTCCTGATTGCGCTATATTTGTAATTCCAGCTACAGGTATACCCTCAACACTTGATGCATTTGGGACAATTGGCACAAAGCGTGCAATCATTATCAGTGCTGGCTTTAAAGAAGTTGGTGAAGAAGGAAGGAAGTTAGAAGAGGAGGTTAAAGCTATTGCTTCAAAGTATGGTATTCGTTTTTTGGGGCCTAATTGTATGGGGTTAATAAATTCAGAAATAGCTCTCAATACAACAGTCATGGCATATACTGAAAAACCTGGATCCTTAGGATTTGCCTCACAAAGCGGAACATATATAACACAATCAATCATGTATCTGAAACATCACGGGATTCGCTTCAGCAAGGCATTGAGTGTTGGCAATGAAGCAGATATCTCAATTATTGATGCTCTTGAATACTTAGGTAATGACGAACAGACCAGGGCAATTTCACTGTACATTGAAGGCATACGGGATGTACCACGATTTCTGGAAGTGGCATCGAATATTACCCCTAAAAAGCCGGTTATTGCACAGTATGTTGGCGGGTCTACTGCTGGTGCACGGGCTGGTTCAAGTCATACCGGTGCAATGGCAGGCCCTGATTATCTGTATGAGGGTCTCTTCAAACAGGCTGGCATAATCAGAGTCTATTCTGTTGAGGAACTGTATATGCATGGTCATGTGCTTGCAACACAGCCAAGGCTTAAAGGCAATCGTGTTGGTATTATTACAAACTCAGGAGGTCCGGGGACATCAATGGCTAACACCTGTGAAAAAGAAGGTTTTACAGTACCTCCATTCAGCCGTCAGTTGCAGGAAAAAATAAAACCAATGATACCACCACATGCGCCCGCAGGGAATCCTGTAGATATTACATTTAACCTGGATTTAGATGTGCTGACAATTAAAATACCAGAGCTTGCAATACAAAGTGGAGAGGTTGATGCCCTATGTATTCATGGTGCATTCAGAAAAGGTTTCATAGAATGTATATTCCCTCATGTGCAGCAGGCATTGCATTTAGATAAACCTGAAGATGTGTTGGGGTTTTTACCAAGTGATTTGGATACTCCAGGTACTATCCCCTATAAGTATGGTATTCCGATTGTTATGTCATCGTTTTTTGATTATCAGGATGATTTTACTGTTGCAATGCAGGAAAAAGGTGTGCCTGTATTTGACAGCCCTGAAAAAGCAGCAAAAGCACTGGCAGTATTATTACGATATAAAGAAGTAACACAGCGGCTCCCCTATGAAAAGGTTCCCTTACCAGATGTCAATCCTCAGGCTTCTTCAATCATTCAGAAAGCATTAAAGAATAAACAAAAAGCACTGGATGAACATGCTGCAAAAACACTGTTAGCCTTATATGGTATCCCTATTCCTGATGAAACACTTATTGAATCTAAAAAAGAATTAAGTGCTATTGTTGATTCATTGAAATATCCCGTTGTAATGAAAGCATGTCATCCTGATATAATGCATAAGACTGAAAAGGGGTTGGTAATTCTTCCTGTTAAAGATAGTAATGAGGCAAAAGTTGCATTTAATGAAATACAAAAGCGTGCAGGGTTTGCAACTCCGGTTTTAGTATATACTATGGTTGAAGGCAAACGGGAATTCATGGCAGGAGCAATACATCAGAAAGGATTTGGCAAAGCAGTTCTTTTTGGATTAGGAGGAATTTTCACGGAAGCATTGAAAGATATTACGTTCAGGGTAGCTCCACTTACAAAACGGGATGCATTTGAGATGATCTATGATATACACGCTAAAACACTGTTAGGCAAATTCAGGAATGAAGAAGAAGTGGATACATCTTCATTGGCTAATCTTCTGTACATATTGAGTACTGTGCCATTATTGCACCCAGAAATTTCAGAAATAGATTGCAACCCAATAATTATCAGTGGAAGTAAGCCAGTTGTTATTGATGCTCTGGTGGTATTGAATAATTAACTATGAATATACAATTGCCATTATCAGTGCGGATACGATTAGTGTTGAAACGCTATTTAGAAGCGCTTAATATGGAACGCAGAGTGGTGGTTCCTCGCTATGAACCTGATTACAGGCCACAATGGGGTGTTATAATTGTACTTTTTGCTACAACATTTTTAACAACATCAATTGCTGGCTCTTCGGGAGGTGATACACTTTTAGAAATAATTATTAATGGCTTGCCATTTTCAATTTCTCTTTTAGGGATTTTAATGGCTCATGAAATGGGGCATTATTTTGCTGCACGCTATTTTAAGGTTATTGCAACACCACCATATTTCATTCCTTTCCCTTCCATTGTAGGCACAATGGGGGCTGTTATTCGCATTAAATCGCCAATACCAGACAAGCGTGCATTGTTATATATAGGTGCAATGGGGCCCATTGCTGGTTTTATAATAAGTTGTATAATTTCTATACTAGGGCTGTATCAGTCTACAGTACAACCTCTTCCACAACCAGCACCTGATGCTATCGTTCCAGTATTTGGTGATTCATTGCTGTACTATCTTTTTACAAAATTGATTCATGGTACCATTCCTCCTGGTAGCGATGTTCATCTTTCGCCTCTTGCATGGGCTGGCTGGATTGGCTTTCTGGTTACCAATTTAAACCTTATGCCTATTGGTCAACTTGATGGTAGCCATGTTATCTATGCATTGTTTGGTGAAAAGCAACGATATGCTGGGTGGGTCTTTTTTGTAGTATTATTCTTTTTAGCAATATTGTGGCCAGGATGGGCAGTATGGATTATCCTTACCCTTACATTGCTTATGATAGGGCATCCGTTTATTCCTGATGGTAGGCCATTGAATACGTGGGAACGGTGTATGGGATATATGTGTGTGATTATTTTTATTCTTACGTTTATACCGGTTCCGGTAAGTATTTTAGGGCAATAATTATATTCAATATCTGGAGGTATACATGCCACTGTATGAGATTAATGGCAGGAAACCAGTAATAGGTGAGGGAACCTGGATAGCTCCTTCAGCAGAGATCATTGGTGATGTCAGAATTGGCAAGCGCTGCTATATAGGGTTTGGGGCAATTATACGGGGTGATTATGGCACCATAATAATTGGTGATGAAACCGCCATTGAGGAAGGATGTATGATTCATGCTCGTCCCATGCAACTGGTACAGATTGGTAATCGCGTAACGGTTGGCCATATGGTTATGATACATGGCTCTATCATCATGGACAATGCTGTGATTGGGATGCATGCAACATTAAGTGACAATGCTGAGATAGGTGAATGGGCTATTATTGCTGAACATGCTCTGGTAGTAAACAAACAAAAAATTCCCGGTTACAAAGTATACGGTGGTGTACCAGCAAAAGAGATAGGAGATGTGTTACAGAAGCATATGGATATATGGAATGCCGGCAAGCAGGTATATGTTGATCTGACCTATCAGTACCCTCAATCATTCAAGCGGATTGATTAAATAAAAAAGGCGTCGCTATACAACGACGCCTTTTACTTTTAGATTCAGAATATTTTCTTATTTTTCCATTGCTTCCCATACATATTCAGCTAAATCAAATGTCTGCAGATTCTGAATGTCAAGTTCGTTGGCACCGTCAGAAAGCATGGTAAGGCAGAATGGACATGCAGTACCAATCTTTGTAGCACCGGTAGCCTGAGCATCCTTTGTTCTGAACTGATTAATACGGGTACCCAAATGCTCTTCAATCCACATACGAGCACCGCCAGCACCGCAACAGAAGCTTCGTTCATGGTTTCTGCTCATTTCAACAAAGTTAGTGCCAGGTATAGCTTTTATAATATTTCGTGGCTGATCATATATCTCGTTATATCGACCTAAGAAACATGAATCATGATAGGTGATAGTTTCATTAAGAGGTTTTGACAGCCGGATCTTGCCTAATTTAATAAGATCCATGATAACCTCTGTGTGATGATATACTTCATAATTGGCTTCTAATGGATTACCACTTGAATCAACACCTACTTTAGCAAATTTAGGATATTCTTTCTTGAGCATGTTGTATCCGTGTGGACATGTAGTGATAATCTTTTTTACACCATAGTTTTTAAATGTTTCCAAGTTTTGTGCTGCCAGGGAATGGAACAGATATTCATTTCCTGCACGCATTGCTGAGTCACCGCAACATGCTTCTTCGGCTCCAAGGATACCAACTTTGTATCCTGCAGCCTTGAGTATTTTGCAAAGAGCTATCGCCACTTTCTGATTGCGTTTGTCATATGATGCAGCGCATCCAACATAATAGAGGAAGTCTACATCAGGATCTTCAGCTAACGTTTTAACACCTAAATCTTCAGTGACCCAATCACCACGGGCTGCAAATGCAAATCCGTAAGGATTGGAGTTGTTTTCCATGTTGCTGAATGAGGTCTGCAACTCAGGAGCCATCTTGCCTTCCATGAGGACCTGATAGCGGCGCATATCATTTATTTTTGGAACATGCTCAATCTGAACCGGACAATTTTCCATACAGGCTGCACAGTTAGTACATGACCAGATTTCATCTTCCAGTACATACTCGCCAATTAATGCTCTGGACTCAACTGCTGCTGGATCCTGGGCAACAAGTAATTTTGGAATACGGTCATCCATAGCAGCTTTAACATCGTTAACTATCTTCTTGGGAGATAGTGGCTTTTCAGTTAAGTATGCAGGGCAATTATCCTGACAGCGTCCACAACGGGTACATGCATCACCATCCATAAGCTGTTTCCAGGTAAAATGCTCAACGGTTCCCACACCAAATGATTCTGCTGTTTCAAACTCCTGGGGACTGATAATTGGCATTGCAAACTTTGTTTTTGGGCTTTCATTATCTAAATTCTGGAAGTAGACATTAAGCATGGTAATAAGCACATGGCCTAATTTATCAGTTGCTATCAGCCCAATAAATGTAAAAGCTCCAATCATGTGAAGCCACCAGTTGATATAGTGGGTAACCTCAAGTGTAGGTATGCTGATCCATCCAAAAAGATGAGCCAGCGTATAGCCCACTGGTGACCACACTTCAAATGTTGGGAAACCGGTGATTGCAATTCGTAGTGATTCATTAAGAAAACCGGTGAGGATAATGAATGCAATCAGTACCAGTGCAAATGTGTCGATTGGCTTGGTATCAAGCCTGCTTGGCTTAACTTTATACCTGCGCCAGAAAGCCATGACCAGTCCAACAATAACGGCAACGCCAAACACATCGCCAGCCAGTGACCACAATAGATAAGCATCTCCCACCAAAAATTTAAAATGGAAGAATAGTTCAGTAACGTCTTCCTGTATAAGTATGATGAACGTTACAATGAACAACCCAACAAATCCGTAGAACAGGGAAGCATGCATGATGCCTGCATATTTTTCCCTCAGTATTTTCTTCTGTAAAAAGACATATTTGAGGAGTGCGATAATCCTTTTTTCGTGAAAATCGGTTCTTAGTTCTGGTTTACCCTTTCTCCAGATCCTCACTCTCTGAATTAAACTGTACAGAATATATACACCTGCGATAATTAAAAAGATATATACACCCCATCTCATGAAACCATGCATGCCGCCAACATTAAAGTATGATTCCCTGGTAATCTGGTCGACAGGCAGGTCATATAAACTTGAAAGGCTCATGTATAACCCTCCTTACCCTTGAAAATAATTGCACATATTCATTTTACAACAATACTTTAATAGTTGAAGTCCTTGTCAACACTATTTTAAATAAAATAGTAACTCAGGAATGATTGATTAGCAACCAGTGATATATGGGAATGACTTCATTTAGATATTCTTAAAAATAGTTTGACTTGGTTATAGAATTATTGTAATGTATCTACTATATAACTCTCTACACAAATTATTACAAAATACGAGGTTCAACTATGAAACGACATGTTTTTTGGATAGCATTGATTATGATTATTTCTTTTGTTGCCTGTGGTGGTTCCAAAACACAGCAAAAAGCGTCTAAAGCAGGATGTGAAATGTGCGGCGAGGCTGATGGTTTTGCTGCAATATTTGATAATGATATTGCACTGGCAAGGGATAGGGCAATTGACGATGCTATGAATAAACTGGTTAAAATGAAGTTAGGTACCACTGTGGAAGGCCGCGCAATTGTCGAGGATTATGCACTGGTAGAATCGATAGTTGAAGCAAAATCCACCGGGATGGTACGGAACTGGAAGGTTATAAAAGAAGGTTCTCAAGAGGGGGCTTATACAGTACGGATATACGGCGAGGTATACCCGCAGGCTGTTAATGATACTATTGAAGCTACATTAAAAAATTATGGCCGCCCAAAGTTTATGATTTTGGTGCGTGAAACATTTGAGGGCCAGCAGAATGAACCGGGCTTTACTGTAACAGAACTTACCATGATGGAAATCATGCAGAATGCTGGTTTTGAGTTTGTGGATGCAGCCACCGTGCAGCAGTTGATAAAGAAAGACAGGGCAAAGATGATGCAGGCAATGCAGGGCCAGGTTGGTGGAAATGTTCAGGAATTGCTACTGGATGATGTTGGAGCTGAATGTATTATCGTAGGCGATGTCAAGACATCTGACCAGTCAGCAGTATTGAAGCAGTATTCAGCAAACATGAAATCAAAGCAGGCAATCCTTAATCTAAAGGCTATTGATGTGTACACCGGAAGCATCCTGGCATCTACCAGTGTGAACATGCCGGGCGCTCATATAGACGATGCAACTGCTTCCAAAATAGCTATCCAGCGTGCTCTGGTTAAGATTTTAGGCAGTACCGATGAAGAAACCGGGAAATTTAAATCCGGGCCGTTTATGAATCAGATTACTAAAAAGTTTTTACTGGCAGCAACTCATAGAATGATTACACTGAATATAGTGGGACTGGACTACAATGGCCTTACAAAGTTCAGGGATATTTTGCAAAATAGAATCCGGGGCATTCAGAAAGTTTACGTAAGGGGCCAGGCTGGTAAACAGTCAAAGATTGATGTTGAGTTTTCAGGGAAAACGACTGACCTGGCAGATGAACTTGTAGGGAAATCTAATAGTATTGGCTTTAAGATAGAGATTAAAGAAACCTACCCAAATAAAATTATGATGGTTGTCCAGAAGCTGTAATACAACATAGAATTTTGGATTATATTTATAAGGGCAGTGACTATCACTGCCCTTATTTTTGGTTGACAATTTATTTTGGTACCGTAATTTTATTGGTAGTACTGTGTATAGTCTGCAATAGCCATGATAATGTTGGAATGAAGCAACGCTCAAACATACCATCTCTCTGTGTGAGGGATGAAGCAATGTCATTCTGTGGGTTGTGATAATTTAATTTTTATTTCCGGGGGAACAATGTATGGATTCTCAAGAAAAGCAGCCTGAACGCATTCTGGTGGTAGATGAAATATCATCAATTTTAACCAGTGATAGTATTGTAAAAGCGTTAGCACAGTATAAAGCAAACACTCCTGAACAAGAACATGCAATAGAATTTGTAAAAGCCCATTATGATTTTATAAAGGAGATAGTTACCAATGATATTCATCGAAAAATTGTCCGTTCTGATTTTGAGATCAAAGATTTAGTATCCCATGTAAACGCACTTATGCAGCATAAAGATGAGTATATCTTTACTACGCTGGTTGTACATTCTCCCAGGCATTATCAGCAGGTTCAGAAAGCAGTGTTGCAGGAAATGACTAAAGAAGAAAAAGAAAATTAAAGGTAATATATGTTAATAATTCTTAAAACACCGTATATACGGTGTGTATTAATGTGTTTTTACATAATTCAGAAGATCGTCATATACTGTAACATGTAAATAATTATTCCAGTGACAGTATCAGGTCCAGTTCCAGAGTATCAGCAACTTCAAAACATAACATAACACAGCTTCCCTGGAAGTTTTTCTCAAACCCCGAATCCGATTGTGAAACAGTGTATATCGGATATCGCAGTAATGTAGCTGTTCTGCTTGCCTGCACGCTGAATGTTATATTACGGATTCCATCGGTAACTGCATACCTGGTAATATTATTCATCTGTCCTATGCTATCCAGATATGATTCCTCTTGTGCCAGACCATCAACAATGTAGTGACACTCTTTGGCGTGAGGTGCACGCATATTGACATTAGATTCTATACCCACAATACCATTAAACCCACGTATGGTATAGTGAACGGATATGGCAGGGTCAGTATCATGAACATGAATAGTTTTTGTTATTGCTGGCAATGGATTGCCAGAACTATCGCTTATAATGCTGTTATTGTGTATTGCATACGTATAGGGATATTGCGAGCAATCAGTGTAGTGTATTGTGTTAAACATAAGCTCTTCTGCAGAAGGCATGGTTGTAAATAAAAGCTCTTTACATGAATATCGCCGTGAACTGTCATACACAAGGTAGCGCTTCAGGCCTTTTTCTTTTACCGTTACCATATCATGAATGGATTTAACAGTATCATTGTTAAGTTCATCTTCATTAAGCTCAGCCAACAAATGATGATATGCTTCTTTGCGGCGAGCTATGACATCAAAAGCATTAACTTTTTTGATACGGTTGCTGAATTCAGAAATTGAAGTGCCAAAAGCAGGGTTCACAACAATGCTACATGATTTATTACGGATAAAAATCTGATCCTTGCCTTCATTGCGGAAATCACCGGTAACTATCTCCGGGGTGTGTAGCTTTTTTGCTTTGCATACCAGCTCTTCGCTTTCAAGGATGTGTTCATACAGAGCGCCTCTTAAGTGTGTGAGATAGATACCACCAAAGAGCCCATGCCAGTATGCGCAGTTGCACTGAGCTTTATACAATTCTATTTTTGCCTGTGACAGATCCTTGCCTGTTTTCATCTCCAGACTGGTTATTTCTCGTGAAAGATACAGCGTGCGTTTGTTAATGGCATTTGATTCATGGTATTTGTTTAAAAAATTATTCCACACACCACCCTTTAAAAAGGGATAAAACTCTGCCTCCCTACCGGCAGATTTTATTTCATTGTGTATCCTGACAAGTTCAGCAGCGCTTTCGGCAGGGAGTGCCCATTCCGACATTTCATAGTAACTTCCCTGTGTGAGGTATACCCTGTCAATTGGCGGGTGCTTTTTAATGTAATCTTTTGGATGTATCAGTGTAATGAAGTCTTCCTTTAAAATTGCTTCTATGAAATTCTGCAGCCATTTTTCTTCGAATACCCATTGATAGGTGTGGGGCCATACACCAAACTTTTCACCATCGTCACCATAAACAAAGGCGCAGTTACCGTATTTGTCACACTGGCGTTTGAAATAGTCTATTGTTTCATGGGGCAATTTAAATGGGATAGAATAGCGCAAAAATTTATCTATAGGAAAAACGCGTAAGGGCTTAAGCAGCCGTTCGGTTATATAGTACCCATACAATCCACTTTCGGGTATTCCAGCATAGCGAAAATGGATGTCATCAAGCAGCGTATACTGTAATTTAAAGTCATATACCAGTTGAGGTATATCCGGATCCCATACACGCTCAGCTGTCCAGAACCCTTCAGGTTCTGTGCCAAATCGATTTTTACAGAAACTCTGCATTAAGGACAGCTGTCCATGGATATCGTCTTCACTGATGATTGAAAAAATTGGTTCATAGAAGCCGCCGCCTATAATCTCAACCTGGCCTCGCTGCACCATCTGTGCTAATATGTCGCAGTATGTCGGGTCATGACGTTCAATCCATTCAAGAAGGGGGCCAGTGTTGTGAATTGCAAATTTAAACTCAGGGTATTGATATAAAAGATCCAGAGTTTTCCGGTAGCAATCATTGTAAGCCCATTCAAACACATGATCAAAGTTACCAACAGGCTGATGGTTATGCAGGCAAAAAATAAAATTACAATCCACGGAATTCCCCTCCCCAACTAACAATTCATCACGATTCAATTAATCTATCACGGAAAATGTTGTTTGCTATAATTTTATTGCAGATAGCCTTTAGGTATTACCACAATGCCTTCAGGGCTGACGGTAAAATGTTTTTTATCTTCTTCCAGATCGTATCCAATATGCATGTGTTCTGGTATATGATTATCTTTGTCTATGATAGCGTTTTTTATTTTTGCATACCGTCCAACAGTAGAACCATGCATAATGATACTGCCCTTTACCTCTGAGAAACTGTTAACTTTCACTCCTGGAGATATGACCGAGTTTTCCACGTAACCCCCGCTTATGATTGCACCATTGGCAACCAATGAGTTTATTGCAACACCTCTTCTTCCTTCCTCATTATGAATAAATTTTGCCGGTGGCCATTGTTCCATGTAGGTACGTATAGGCCATTCTTTATCGTACAGGTTAAGGATAGGTGTTACTGAAATAATATCCCTGTGGGCTTCATAATATGAGGCGATAGTTCCGATATCGCGCCAGTAGGCGCGTTCCCCTTCATTCTGTACGTAGTCGTACGCAAAGACACGCTCTGTAGAAAAAATGCGGGGAATAATATCTTTGCCAAAATCCTTGGAGCTATCGAGCTTATGATCGTCAGAAACATAACGAACTAATTTTTCGGTAGTAAATATATAGATTCCCATGGAAACGTATGCAACGTCAGGTTTGCCAGGAACTGGTTTTGGGTTTTGAGGTTTTTCCTCAAAGCCAGTTACCTGTAATGAGCTATCGGTTACCAGAACCCCAAAGCGCTGGGCTTCTTCAAGTGGCATTTCGCATGCAGCAATCGTCATATCTGCATCTTTTTCAATATGATATTTCAGCATCTTACGATAATCCATTTTGTAGATATGATCGCCCGAGAGGATTAGTGTATAGTGAGGCTTTTCATGTTCAATGATGTAGATATTCTGGAATATGGCATCTGCTGTGCCCAGATACCAGTTTTCGTCATACCGCTGCTGTGGTGGTACCACATCAATAAAATTACCAGATTCCCTGTAATACAGATTCCATGCTGTTTTTATGTGTCTGTCAAGAGACAGTGATTTGTACTGGGTGAGTACTATAATACGGCTTAAGTCTGAATTGAGACAATTGCTTAATGAAAAATCAATAATGCGATAGGTGCCCGCAAAATGCACGGAAGGCTTTGACCTGTCTTTTGTCAACGGGTACAACCGTTCACCCTGCCCACCTGAAAGGATGAATGTAAGTGTTTGTTTTAGTGCCTGCTGCAGTTCCATTTAGCTTCGGGCTGATACCAGTTCTTTGATTTTGTCTTTCAGTTCTTTTAAATTTGATGATTTGGTAATGTATGCATCTGCTGTCCAGGTCATGAAGTTGCTTTTATAGTTGGAATATGCGGTATAAATAATGATGGGCACTTTTTTATCACGCGAAAGAATCTTCCCTAAGGCTTCTATGCCATCCATCTCAGGCATGCGTATATCAAGTACCACACAATCATATTTATTTACT
Source organism: Spirochaetota bacterium (assembly GCA_029907515.1). Lineage (GTDB taxonomy): Bacteria > Spirochaetota > UBA4802 > UBA4802 > UB4802 > UBA4802. The sequence goes on from JARYLT010000018.1 coordinate 30,656, forward strand.
TTGACTTTATCAACCGCTTCCTTGCCATTTGCTGCCTGATCAACTTCATATCCTTCTTCCTGAAGCTCCATTACATACAGTTCTCGCTGATGTTGTTCATCTTCAACAATAAGTATTTTCTTCATAGCAACCTCCTGGTGTTTTTCTACTATGTAATGTACACTATTTATATAAAAAATCAAAAACATTTTTTATATGCAAATGATTAATGAACTGTTTGCCTTTATCACAAATGGATCTATAAAAAATACCTTATGGCAATGGTATTGAAATGGTAAACACTGCTCCTCGTTCCCTGTTAGTTACTTTTATTTCACCATTATGGTCGGCTACAATTTTCTTTACTATAGCAAGTCCCAACCCCACACCGGTTGTCTTGGTTGTATAAAAAGGCTCAAAGATGATGTTAATGTTTTCCTCATCTATTCCTGTTCCGGTATCGCTGACATCAATATAGACATATCGGTCATCTGCATATGTCTTAACTTCAACTACACCATACGGTGGGGTTGCATCAAGAGCATTTTGCAAAAGGTTTAGCATAACCTGCTTCATCTGATTAAAATCTGATTTGATTAATGGTACTTCATAAAGCTGTAGTGATAGCTCCACGCGCCTTTCCTGGAAAAGATTGGAAAGCAGGGATGCCGTGTCTCTGATTATATCATTGATATTATTGAACTTTAGCAGGAACGGGGAGGGACGTGTAAAGTCCATTACATTGGCAAGAATTTTTTCAAGGCGCTCTGTTTCGGTCATTATGATCTGTGCTGCTTTTTTTATTTTCTGTACATCAGGTGGGTTCTGGGTTATATTCTGCAATATCCTGCGTGAATATCCACCAACAGTCACCAGCGGGTTGCGAATTTCATGTGCTATGTGTGATGCAATACGACCAATAGCTGCCAGTTTTTCAGATTCAACAATTGCCTCCTGGCGCTGCTTTATTTTTTCCATTTCTTTTTTAAGAAGGTCTAGGCTGTTATAGCTTTCTATTGATAACGCTGCCTGATATGCAAATACCGTTAAAAGGTCAACACTATCCTGAGTGATTGGCATCTGATTAAATTTATTGTCGGCTATAACAATGCCTATAGTTTTATTCAGGGCAATAAGCGGAACAATTACAAATTCATTAACATCAATGAAAGATCTAATTTCATCATTGACACGAGGATCATGGTATGCATCATATACATGAATTGTTTCGCCGGTTTTAAATGCTTCAGTAAAAATTGTTTCTTCACTCAAATCAAATGACGTAGATGTAACTTTTTCTTTCAATAATTGACCATGGACATCATCGCCATTTACACCACGGCTTAAAATTTCCTTGTCCTTTTGTGGGCTTAAACTGCTCCAGATGGCAAATGCTTCTTCAAGGGTATCAGGACCAACTGCCATTCTACCATAGAGGACATTATTCTTCTCATCTTTCAAAAAAAGCATTGCACGATTAAATCCAAGCCCCGTCCCTGATGTTACGGCAGTTAATATGGTCCGTAATACATGATCCAGCACATCATCTTTCTGAATTTTTTCTGATAGTCTGGTAATAAGTGAAATCTGGTAATCACGCTTAGTTTTACTGGTAACATCATCCATTACCATAATTATCTGTGGCTCATTATTGGAAATCATATATGACAATTTAATGTCAGCAATAACGGTAATACGGTTATTTGAAATCAGGTGAGCTTTTTCCAAAACTATGGATTCATGCGTTTTTTTTATCTCTTCAATGGCCTGCAGCACTGTACCCGTTAAAAAATAAAAAAGTTCAGTAATATTTTTTCCCGATACTTCTTGAGGCGTGTATTGAAATTTCTTTAAAAATAAATCGTTGGTAAAAAGGATGGTATTGTGTATATCAAGTACAACAATATAGGCATTCATGGAAAACATCATGTTGGTATACAGTTCACGTAACTTCTCTATTTCGATTTTCTGGGATTTAATAATGTTTTCCAGATTCCTGGAAGCCGATAACAGCTCTGTATATATTTTTGCAAAAGGATCATCGCCGGGTATCTGGCCAACTTTGAGATGGAACTCGCCCTTTTTAAAATTTTCAGCAATTGCATGTAATTTTTCAATTTTATCTATAAATAGAATTTTGTGTATTATCCTGATATAGACAAAAAGAACAATAAGTAACATAGTGCAGACAATACTTAAATAGAAAACCCATGAACGCGCGTTTATAAAGTACATTGATATGGTAATGCTTGTTGTAACTGCAATAACGATTATAAACAGGGTTATCGCAAAAAATTGTAAAAGCTTATCTTTCATACCATCATTGCTTATTTTGTGATTTGTTCCATGAAATATGGCTTAGTATATTCCTGTATTAGCTTTGTTAAAAATCTTTGCCATACTTTATGGGCATTGTCAAAATGAAAGGTTACAGCCCCTTTTAAAAATGATTTAGGTTTTAATTCATCATGGGTAATATCAAGTATTCTGATATAGGGGTCATATTTTTTTATTTCATTATACATGGATACTTCCTGGGCAACCTGTTTTACCGGTATATAGCCAACCACAACTAATTTTGGCGAAAGACCTTTTTCAAACAACTTGAAAAGTTCATAGAAGCCTGGTACGGTGTCAATAAATGGTTTATAGATTCCTCCCCCAATTCCTTCAATGGTAGAGATAAGTTGTGAAGAGAATTCTTTTGCATTGGGCGATTCAGTATTGGTTACAATAGCAATGCCTTCATCAGAACTGAATATTTTAAAGTCTGTATCAGGTTTGAAATTTCGTTGCAGTAATTTTACAACTGATATGTTTATATCGTGGGCTTTTTCAACAATAATGTTACCATAGATATCTTTTAAATCCTCTCGTGAAACTACAAAACGTCGTCGCTTTGAATACTGATTCATCAGGCGAAAAGACTTTACCAGCTCTTCCAGTTCGGGAAGATTTGCAATACCTATCCTTAAAATATTCAACTGTTTCTGGTCTTCCATGGGTTTGAACTATATATAATGTTAATAAATTTTTCAATGAAAATAAATAAAAAAACAGCCACCAATATTTTCGATTGACTATTTTAGTCTAGCATTTAATGGATAATCAATAATTTTTATGTAAAGAACTAAGTCATTGAATAGTTTTTGTAGGAGTATTTAACAAATATGGAGATAGTGGTTGCAACGCGCAATAAAGGAAAAATAAAAGAAATACTTTCTTTTGGTATTCCTTCAATAATATTCACCTCACTTGAAAAATATCCAGAAATAGGTGAAATAGAAGAAACGGGCTCAACCTTTACTGATAATGCATTATTAAAGGCACGACATGTATGCAATAGTACAGGATTGCCTGCTCTTGCGGATGATTCAGGGCTTGTAGTGGATGCACTGAATGGTGAGCCGGGGGTATATTCAGCAAGATTTGGTAATCTTAAAACAGATAAAGAGAGGTACATGCTATTATTAAAAAAAATGCATGCTGTGCCTGATGACAGGCGACAGGCACGCTTTGTATGTGTTATGGCTCTGGTTTTCCCCGATGGCAGAGAATATATAGAAGAAGGTGTGTGTGAAGGTGTTATTGCAAAAGAACCAGCAGGTGAAAATGGTTTTGGGTATGATCCCGTTTTCTATATACCAGAATTAGGAAAGACTATGGCGCAATTACCTCTGGACGTAAAAAATGCAATAAGCCATAGAGCACGTGCTTTACAAAAGGTTAAAATCCTGTTAGAAAAGATTGTGGGTGAGAAAACAATATGAAAAAATGTTTACTATTTATAATATGCCTGACAGGTATCCTGCTTTTCTACTGTTCATCCGTGCAATACGGTAAGCATAAAAGCCTCTGGCGGTTTAATGACCCGTATATAAATCAGACAATTATCAATGCCTGGGAAAATGTATATAAGCGCCGATATGAATGGGCTGCGCTGGATTTTACACGGCTTATACAGAAAAACTACATCGATTATGATATCCTGTTTGGGGCTGGACTATCATATTATTTTATGAATGAAAGTAAAAAAGCTATGGATTATTTTACACAGGCTATTGAAAAAAACCCCCATCACTTTGAAGCGTATTATTACAGGGCAAAACTATTTTTAAGCCAGGGTGCACATGCAAAGGCAAAACAGGATCTGGAAGCTATTATTTACATGAAATATGATGAACCACTTATCTGTGGATATTATTTTACTAATGATGATATTGCAGATATACATGTATTCAAGTCCAGGCAAAAAGAGGCTCAATCACTTCTTATGGCGATAGCTCATGATAGATAAAGCTACCTCAAAAAAAATCATTAATCGTTTGAAGAAGCAGTATCAGGTTTCTGCACCATTGCACTTTAACAATCTATATCAGTTGTGCATTGCAGTGGTGTTGTCTGCTCAGACAACTGACAATCAGGTTAACAGGGTAACTCCATTACTGTTTAAAAAATATCCTGATTTTTATACACTGGCACAGGCTCACATCGATGATGTTGAAGAAATTATTAAATCAACAGGTTTCTATCACAATAAGGCAAAACATATTGTTGCATTGGCCGGAACTATTGTACATACATTTAATGGAGTTGTACCTGAAACACGTGAAGAACTAATGAGCCTGCCGGGAGTGGGCAGAAAATCTGCCAATGTGATATTGGCTTTTGGTTTTGGCATACCTGCAATACCCGTTGATACCCATGTATCCCGTGTTGCCAGTAGAATAGGGTATGCAAATAGCAGAAAACCTATTGCTATTGAAATGGCGATGATGGAAAGCATCAGGAAATCAGACTGGATTATAGCTCATTTACTATTCATCTATCATGGAAGGACAATATGCCATGCACGAAAGCCAGCATGCAGCAGATGCCCCATTATTTCATATTGCCACTTTGAAAATAAAAATCTTTGAAAGCTTTTAGGACCTGTGGGTCATTGGTTGGCAGGTTGTATTCAGCAGAAGGATTTTTACCTGTTATCTGTACAAGCGTGCTGTAAGCAGAGGTGGCTAATGTTGTGTTTGTGTCTGCACAGTATGGTAGCAAAGCAGGCAGATATATAATTTTTTTGTGAAATCCCATTACACTCATTATCCAGATTTTTAATGAAATATTCCCTTTCTCAAACATTGATATAATCGTTTTTTCATTACCATCAGCAAATCGCGCAGCCAGACGCGCCAGGTGACTGGCAGATTGTAATTGTTCATTTTGTTTTAATGATATAGTATATGCATAATCAATAATTGAATTAAATGGTATAGTGATGCTTTTCTTTAATAGTACTGAAGCAACCTCATCTGCCATCTGTATATTTTCCGAAAAAAGGAGATTGCTCCATTCTTTATCAGCAAAATTAACAGGTAAATCCAATGCTGAAGAATACATGATGAACAACTGATAATCCTTATATTGACGTTTTGTCAAAACATACTGTTTGAGTTCATTAATTCTAAATGGTATTCCATAACGAAGCAGTTTGAATTGTATTTCTTTTTTAATAGGTACATGTTTGACAGTAGAATACAAAAATATATAGGTTCCAATAGAAACTGAAAAAAGTATACCCCCGGTTGCTATAGCAATTACAAGAAGTTGAGGAATATTTACATGAAAATACTCAAACACCAGTACCCCTGTAAGTACAGTGAGCTTTAAAAGTTTAATAAATACTATTGCAGGACCAGCTATGATGTTGCTATAAATCAATTTATCCACAAAATAAAACGCTATAGATCCCCCAATAAATAATGGTATTGCAATAGTAGGTTTTATCTTATACC
>JARYLT010000190.1 GCA_029907515.1 Spirochaetota bacterium
TTCAATCACATTATCCATCACCTTTGTCCTTCTCCTCACTTCTCGTATTACTCGCTCAATCAAATTTGTGTTCCGTATTGTTTTCCTATGCTTTATAGGAAATGCAAAATATCTAAAAAGATGTTCTTTATCTTCCACTAAACATTCAATAGCTTTCGGCGCTTTTGCACTATATTCAACACATATCTCTTTCAGAAATTCTTCTGCTTCAAGCCTCGTTGTACTGTTCCATAATCGATGCAATTTGGCCTTCAGTTCTTCTTTCACATTCTTAGGACATTTCTTCAGTATATTCTCCGTCTTGTGTACCGTACACCGTTGTAATTTCTCTCCACCAAAGATTGTCATAATGGAATGAATAGGACCTCGTGCACCGTCCGTTGTCACTAATTGTACTGCATTCACATCTAATCCCCGCTTAATCAAATTATGAAATAATTCATCACTCTGAATTGTCTTCTCTGTCCCTATCCGAAAATACAGCACCTCTTTGTGCCCATCTTCATCAATCCCTATGGCTATCATAACTCCTAATCGTGTTTTTCCCCATTGTTTCAGTGAAATATATACAGTATCTACCTGAATGTATATAAATTTCCGTGTTATTGGCCTGTTTATCCAGGCAATGTACTCATGGACTAATTGTTTTACTGCTCGACTTACACTACTTTTCGATACTCCAGGAAGTGTAATGCCTGCCCGCTCCAAACTACGCCGTATCTTTCGGGTTGATAACCCATTGATATACAGTGAACTTACCAACACTGCTATCTTGCCTATCTGTTCTCGTATATATCTGAGTATCTCAGGTTTAAATCCTCCTGCCCTATTACGGGGTATGCGAATTCCCGTTAATGGTAGCATCCCTATAGTACAATGTTTCATATACCGATAGCCATTGCGATATTCCTTGACTATCTTCCCATCCCGTGCTCGATGTACGTATTTCCCTATGGTACCACCAATAAATTCTTCAAATGCTTTCTCAATATATACTTCCAGTGCCCTGTGTACCATTGCTCGTATGGGATCTTCATACTGCTGTACAATTTCTTCATACCGACTCACTAACAAATTATTGTTGCAATTATTCTCTTCATACGTATAAGTTGGTTGTAGCATTGTGCTCCTCCTGTAATAAATATTTTTGGTTGAGTTTTTATTATCTGGTAGGAGTACAATGCTTCTTTACAAGCATTTTTACACACTCTATGGGACATTACC
>JARYLT010000191.1 GCA_029907515.1 Spirochaetota bacterium
CGCAAAAGTATATACTTTAAATCCCACTATTGGTAGCTCAAACCCCTTGCTCCGACCTCCCCTTGTGTTAGCGCTTTTTCCTTTAAATCCCACTATTGGTAGCTCAAACAACAAACTTTATAAGTACAATGCACTATCATCAAGCCTTTAAATCCCACTATTGGTAGCTCAAACTGTTTGCGTTAATTGTAACGCTTCCAGACAGTAAATACTTTAAATCCCACTATTGGTAGCTCAAACCGATGGGATAATACTTGTTAAAAATATAGAATTTAACTTTAAATCCCACTATTGGTAGCTCAAACATATGTAAAATATACGCTATCAGTATCGCAATATAGCTTTAAATCCCACTATTGGTAGCTCAAACTTGCATAGCAACCAATTTCACGCACAACCATTGACTGCTTTAAATCCCACTATTGGTAGCTCAAACTTATCGTTGTTTAAAAGAACACATAAAAAGCCTACGCTTTAAATCCCACTATTGGTAGCTCAAACTGCACCAACTATTTCATAATCAACTTCTTCTGGTTCCTTTAAATCCCACTATTGGTAGCTCAAACAAGTTGTCGTAAACATAATGATTATTTCAATTGTGCCTTTAAATCCCACTATTGGTAGCTCAAACGGGTATATCAACGACGGGGTTGTCAACCCGGCCC
>JARYLT010000192.1 GCA_029907515.1 Spirochaetota bacterium
TGTACAAGAGGTTGGCGGAAATGGGCTTGAAAACTCTGGAATTTCCAGGAGTTACAACCCCAAGGGTCCGAAAACTGCCCCGCTAATAGGGGATTGCGACTCTTAGGTCTATAAGGTCCACTCCTAGCTCTTGCGACGCTGTCCGAAAACTGCCCCGCTAATAGGGGATTGCGACTTTATTAGAGCAGAGTCTTATTGCTTCTGCTCTTAAGTTTGTGTCCGAAAACTGCCCCGCTAATAGGGGATTGCGACTTTGCACAAATTTTGCATTAATGACAGGGAAGTCTATTGGTCCGAAAACTGCCCCGCTAATAGGGGATTGCGACTCATTATTTTTTTAGTTGCCACTTCTTCACCATTTTCATCTTCTGTCCGAAAACTGCCCCGCTAATAGGGGATTGCGACCTATTTATGGATATATAAACGTCATCTACCCCATCATAGTTGTCCGAAAACTGCCCCGCTAATAGGGGATTGCGACTGTGGACAAGGGGCACAATACTGTCTTTGTAGTCACTATCCGTCCGAAAACTGCCCCGCTAATAGGGGATTGCGACTCTATATACAAAATGAGTAATTTTGTATAATTTATTTTTCAAGTCCGAAAACTGCCCCGCTAATAGGGGATTGGGGCGGATATAGAATCCGCCCCTAC
>JARYLT010000193.1 GCA_029907515.1 Spirochaetota bacterium
TTGTAATATTATATCATTACTATACAAACAATCTAAAAAAATTATGATTTGATTGATTGTATGTCAATACCAGGAGTATGTGTAATATTATAAAAAAACATGATTAATGCATTTCAATATTTTTGTTTTGATTGAAACGGATAGATCAGTATAAAATTATTTAGTTCAGTTTGAGGTGATTCTACGTGTAAAAAAGTTTTTATTGACTTGTGCTACTATATACCCTGTAGTGATTGAAGATTAATAATGAGCTCTGTGTATGGAGGGTATTAATAAAAAATGAAAATAATTTTAACCGGCCCCAAAGGGGTGGGGAAGTCAACTGTTGGAAAGAAGATTGCTGAGTTATTACATATACCTTTATTTGAAACAGATGAAATTATTGAATCTCTTTTTGAAGAAAAACATACCAGCAAAAAAAGCTGCAGAGAAATAGCCAGAGAATTTGGTGAGGCATTTTTTAGAGACTTAGAAAAAGAAGCAATTGCTAAAGCTGCTTTGCTAGATTGGTGTGTGATTGCCACCGGTGGTGGTGCAATGCTTTTTCCTGAGAATCGGATTGCGTTGAGAAAAGAAAGTATTTTTGTTTTGTTGAA
>JARYLT010000019.1 GCA_029907515.1 Spirochaetota bacterium
TTTAATCCTGAGTGGAAAGATTTATATGATGATATAGTATGAGGGGATTCTTCGTCCCGATTGCATCGGGACTCAGAATGACATCGTGGTGTATGTGTCATCCTGATCTTAAAATCAACAATGATGAGGTTGTCATGAAAACAGTTGCTCTTATTGGTTGTGGTAGAATTTCTAAAAGACATATAGAAGCTATATCCTCAAATAAAAACATTTCTATTGCATACGTTTGTGATATAAATGAAGAGAAAGCACGTGAAACAGGAAATAGCTTGAAAGTTCCGTGGACAACCGATTACAAAACAATAAAAGATGTAGATGTTGCAGCAATTCTTACCCCTTCAGGATTGCATCCACGCCATGCTGCTGAAGTTGCTGAGTTTACGAATATACCCTATATTCTGGTTGAGAAGCCTTTATCATTAACATTGCGTGAAGGTTATGAATTATATCATAGAGTTGAGAAAGCAGGCAAAAAGTTATTACCTGTATATCAAAATAGGTATAATCCACTTGTTGCCTTTATAAAAAGTGTTATTGATTCTGGAAAATTAGGAAAGATATATCAATTTGTTTGTAATGTTTTCTGGAATAGGGATGATAAATATTTTTCTATTGATTGGCATGGAACATTGGAATTTGATGGGGGCGTGTTATACACTCAGGCAAGTCATTATGTTGATATGGTACATTTTTTCTTTGGTGAATTAATTGAAGGGAAAGGTATAGGTGGTTCCTTGAGAGGCTTAGAGGTATATGATACTGTTTCGGCAGTATGTAAATTTAACAACGGAACAATTGGCACAATAAATGCAACTGTTAGTACATATAAGAAAAATTATATCACTGAGTTTACATTGATTGCTGAAAAAGGGACAATACGGCTTTCTGGTACAAATCTCAATACGATTGATTTTTGGGACGTTGAAGGTATGGACAAACCTCAAATGGATTTTACGATTGATCATGTTTATGGGAAAGGGCATGATACATTATATAAATATATAGTTGAAGAACGCTGGGAAATGTTTCCCGATAAAGATGATGTTTTATCAGGCATCAGGTTGATGGAGCAATTAAGTTATTAACTTAACTTACACATTTTTTTGTTGAAATTTATTATGAGAATTTGTCATTGCGAGAAGCTTAAGCGAAGAAGCAGTCTGTTACGGATAAAAATTTTCTGTATTAATCGGTATTGTTGCTATTTTCAACAGATTATAGCACCTCTGCTGTGAGATACGTAATTATGAATAAAAGTACAATAAATATACGTTGTTGTAATCTTAAAAAATAAGGATAAAAGTTAAACATGCTTCATGTTATGACAGTTGTTGGTGCCAGACCTCAGTTTATTAAAGCTGCAGTGTTGAGTAGGAAGGTGCGTACAAAAAAATTTTCAGAGATTATTAAAGAGACAATTGTTCACACAGGGCAGCATTATGATGAAATGATGTCCGATGTTTTCTTTAGGCAAATGGGGATACCACAACCTGATTTTAATTTAGGAGTTGGTTCAGGGAATCATGGTGAAGTAACTGCAAAAATGTTGCAGGGGATTGAAACATTAATTCTTGAATTAAAACCTGATCTGGTAATGGTGTATGGTGACACAAATTCTACACTGGCTGGTGCGCTTGCAGCTTCAAAGCTTCATATCCCCATTGCTCATGTTGAAGCTGGGCTACGATCATATATGATGGTAATGCCTGAAGAACAAAATAGAAGAATAACCGATCACCTTTCGACCTGGCTATTTTGTCCCACACAGGTTGCAGTAAAGAATCTTGAAAAAGAGGGAATTACAAATAATGGCTCATGCAAGCCTGATGTAGATAACAAAGCTGTGCTAGTATGCGGAGATATAATGTATGAGGCATATTTATATTATAAAGATAAAGCTTTAATGGAAGGCGGAGCTATAGTACAGTTAATTGAGAAACCATTTGTTCTTTTGACTCTTCACAGAGCAGAAAATACTGACAATCCGGAAAGGCTATCTTCTATATTTGAAGCGTTAAATCAATTTAAAACGTATCCAATAGTTTTTCCCGCTCATCCCCGTACCAGGAAGTGTATGGAAAAGATGAATATTGAAATTGCAAAGAACATACATTTGATTGATCCTGTTGGATATTTTGACATGTTAAGCCTTGAGAACGACTGTGAGTTTATCATAACTGATTCGGGTGGAGTGCAAAAAGAGGCATATTTTGCTGGTAAAATGTGTATAACACTTCGTGATTCAACAGAGTGGGTGGAATTGGTTGAAGAAGGGTGGAATATAGTAACCGGCACTGATAAAACTAAAATATTAAATGCGTTGCAGGTATGTTCTCAGGGGGAAAAAGGTAATAATGTGAAACTATATGGTGATGGGAATACATCGGATATTATATTGAATTCTATTTTAAAAAACGTAGAGATCCTTCGGGACTTCGTCCCTCAGGATGACAAACAAACGTCATCCTGAGCGAAGCGAAGGATCTCATTTTAAAAACTATGCTTCTTTATTATGGGTGAAAAGCAATATTATATATACCTATTAACAAATAAAATAAATTCAGTACTATACTGCGGTGTTACTAATGACATCAAACGGAGAGTATATGAACATAAGAAAAAATTAGTAGATGGATTTACGAAAAAATATAATGTCGATAAATTGGTATATTATGAAATATGTGGTAATTCAGTTGAAGCAATAAAAAGAGAAAAACAGATTAAGGGGTGGATACGAAAAAGGAAGGATAAGTTGATTAGTGATTTTAATCCAGAGTGGAAAGATTTATATGATGATATCGTGTAATGAGATTCTTCGGGGCTATGCCCCTCAGAATGACAGAATATAGGGAATGTCATTCTGAGAGAAGCGAAGAATCTATTTTAAAAAATGGCGAGATCCTTCGAGACTGCGTCTCTCAGGATGACAAACAAACGTCATTCTGAGCGAAGCGAAGGATCTCAAGTAATTAAACGGCGAGATCATTAGTTGTCCCGACAGAGTCGGGACTCCTCAGGATGACATAGTGGTGAACATGTCATCCTGGGTTCCGATTACATTAAGACTTGCAATGACGATGGGTGAGTGACACTTAACTATATCTTTTATGATGATTTAGTTAATACTTTATAAGGAAATTTCAATGAAAGTTCCATTTTATACATCAACGCGAGAATATGAATTATACAAAGAGGAATTTGATGCTGCTATCAGTGAGGTATTGCACCGTGGTGATTTTATTCTGGGAAAGGATGTTTTGGAGTTTGAACATTTGGCTGCTGAGTATTTAGGTGTGCGATATGCTGTGGGTGTTGCTTCAGGTACAGATGCACTGGTTTTAGGTAGTGATATTTTGGGCTTTAAAGGTGGTGAAGTTTTAACTCCGGTTTTTACATTTTTTGCTTCAGCTTCGTGTATTGTACGTGCTGGTGGCAAACCTGTATTCGTGGATATTGAGCCCGATACTTTTAATATAGATTGTAGTGACCTTGAGCAAAAGATAACTTCAAAAACAAAAGGGATAGTACCTGTTCATCTATTTTTACAACCCGCAAATATGGAAAGGATAATGCAGTTAGCACAAACTTATAATTTAGCAGTGCTTGAGGATGCTGCAGAAGCCTGGGGTATGAAGACGCTTGTCAACGGAATATGGCATTATGCAGGAACTATCGCCCCTATTGGTATTTATTCTTTTTTCCCAACCAAAACGTTAGGAGCCTATGGTGATGCAGGTTTAATGGTAACAAACGATGAAGAGCTTTACAATAAAATAAAAAGTTACAGGGTGCATGGTTCGTCACAGAAATATTTCCATGATTATGTAGGATATAATTCCCGCCTTGATACTGTGCAGGCTGCTATACTTAAAGTTAAGATTAAGCGGATTGATGAGGCCATTCAAAAGCGTTTGCATCATGCTCGTCACTATAATGAACGTTTGTCAAAATTTGAGGAAATTACTATACCAAAAATAAAAGAAAATAATCAAGCGGTGTACTATGTTTATAGCATTATGCTTGACAGACGCGATGATTTGGCAAAACGATTTCAAGAAAAAAATATTGGTTATTCTATTTATTATCCATTACCACTTCATTTGCAAAAGTGTTTTGCGTATCTGGGATATAAAGAAGGTAACTTTCCTGTAGCGGAGCGAGTAAGTAAGCGTATCATTGCATTACCCATGTTTCCGGAACTTACCGAAAATGAAGTTGATTATGTTTGCGATGTCATAGAGGATTTTGTAAAACATGGATGAATTAAAAAAGTGTCAGGGTATTGATGGAGAATTTATGTGCCATGTGTCATCATTTGTGGATGATGGCGCACAAATTGGACAAGGTACAAGGATATGGCATTTTTGTCATGTTACCAAAGGGGCAATTATTGGCCAGAATTGTGTTATTGGCCAGAATGTTTTTATAGGTGGAAAAGCTGTTATTGGCAACAGAGTCAAGATACAGAACAATGTTAGTGTGTATGATGATGTTATTATTGAAGATGATGTGTTTTGTGGACCATCAATGGTATTTACCAATGTTATTAACCCCCGTGCATTTATTGAAAGAAAGCATGAATATAAAAAGACAATTGTAAAAAAAGGTGCTACTATTGGTGCAAATGCAACCATTGTGTGTGGAGTAACCTTAGGGCAGTACTGCATGGTTGGTGCAGGCAGTGTGGTTACTCATGATATTCCTGACTTTGCTCTTGTGTATGGAGTGCCGGCTGTACAGCATGGCTGGGTTTGTAAGTGCGGAGTTAGCATCAACAAGGGCGAAACATGTAAAGTGTGTGGAGTTGGATTGTAATGTTACTTATGAACAACCAGTAATTTGAATTTTATACAATTATATCTATTTCATTTTAATCATTTCATATTTAATATTGCAGGGAAAATTCCATGAATTATAAACAGCAAATTTTAGAAAAAATTAACAACAATTCCATTGTAGTTGGAATCATTGGTTTGGGGTACGTTGGTTTGCCACTGGCAGTGGCATTTGCAAAAAATGGAATTGCTGTATTGGGTTTTGAAAAAAACCAGAGTAAGGCAGCAATGATTAATGAAGGTAAAAATTATGTAAGCGATGTCAATCCACAGGAACTATTGCTTGCAGTAAAAAATAAAAAGCTCAGTGCTACCTGTGAATTTAGCCGCATCAAAGAGTGCGATGCAGTTATTCTGTGTGTACCTACACCGCTGGATAAGTTTAAAAAGCCTGATATGAGTTTTATTGAAACTGCATGTATTGAAACTGCACACAATATGAAACCAGGCACGTTTATTAGCCTGGAAAGTACAACGTATCCCACTACCACTGAAGAGTTTATGAAGCCCATTATTGAACGGGAATCAGGCCTGAAAGAAGGTATGGATTTTTGGCTATGCTTCAGTCCAGAAAGGGTTGATCCTGGTAATAAAGAGTATCACACTGAAAACACACCTAAAGTTATTGGGGCGCTGGGTGAGGATGCAAAAGAGATAGCTTTAGCGCTCTATGGCAAAGCAATACAATATCTTTATCCAGTAAGCACTCCCCGTGCAGCGGAGATGGTTAAAATACTTGAAAATACTTACAGACTTGTCAATATTAGCCTAATTAATGAACTGGCGCTTTTAGCTGGCAAAATGAATATCAATATATGGGAAGTGATAGAAGCTGCAAAAACAAAACCATTTGGATTCCAGGCATTTTATCCGGGACCAGGTATTGGTGGCCATTGCATACCGCTTGATCCGTTCTATTTAGAATACATTGCCAAGGGTTTTAACTTTGACTTAAGCATGATTGAAACTGCTGGGCGTATTAATAATCTGCAGCCATACCGTATGATGAATAAGATTTCCTATGCATTAAACAGGTATTCAAAGCCGTTGCGGGGTTCAACGGTATTGTTTTTAGGTGTTGCTTATAAACCTGATATAGATGATCCCAGGGAAAGCCCTGCGCTTTTAGTTATGCATGAGGTGGCAAAAAAAGGTGCTCATGTATTATATCATGATCCGTATATCCCTGAAGTTGTTGATGACTATGGTAAAGAATGGGTTGGTGTTGAGCTTACTGATGAAATAATTGAAAAAGCTGACTGTGTGGTGTTTACTACCAACCATTCATGTTTTGATGTTGACCATATTGTAGAAAAAGCAAAGCTGGTAGTTGACTTGCGTAATGCTGTTAAGAGGGTGCATATAGAGGATGGGAAGGTGTTTAAGTTGTAGAGGAGAATGGTAAAAGTGAAAAAGAAATGTCCATGTTTGCTAAAGGATGGAAAAGAACATTATAGAGCCAACCATCATGTCAAATCAAGTAGGTAAGCCATCTGAAAAATAAATAGGAGTGAATTATGCTAAAACTTTCAACAATTGGTACAAGCAATATAGCATCTCTACATTAGCCAGAAGGCATTATGAAAACGGAATTGATGTGATGGTAAGATTTGATGAATATCTTTCTAATCCAATAAATCCATTTAAAAATATATCTCCTGGGGAACCAAAGAAAAGAATGCCTATAGAAAAAGAAAAACAATTAGTAGAAAAGTTTTATGAATACCTTGATAAATATGCATTAAAATAAAAGAATGGGATTCGAAATTTTTAGAAGTTTGGGAAGGGAGTATTAACAGGTGAATATAGCAGTTTTATTAAAATATAAAATTTTCCATAAAATTTTAAAAAGTGAGTTCAATAAGAATGTTTTAATATTAGCAGGTGGAACAGCGGTTGCTCAGGCTGTTCCTGTTTTAATATCTCCAATTTTGACAAGACTATATACTCCTGAAAATTTTGGAGCTTTTGCTATTTTTGTGTCTATTACATCAATAATTTCTGCAATTGCTTGTGTCAGGTATGAGCTTGCTATAATACTTCCGGCAAAAGATGAAGATGCAATAAATGTTGCAGCAGTTGCTTTTTTATTTAACGTTTTTATAAGCACATTATTTTTGCTTTTTATTTTGTTTTTTGGAGATTGGCTTTTAGGAGTTTTAAATGCTAAGAATCTTGGATGGTTAATATATCTTGCTCCTTTATCGGTTTTTTTAATGGGTATATTTAATATATTGAACTATACTAATAACAGGTTTAAATTATACAGAGACATAACTGTAGCTAATATTTATAGGTCAATGTCTGGCGCAACTGTTCAACTAGTTTTAGGATTTTTTAAGTTAGAAATAGGATTAATTTTAGGACAGGTTTTTACACAAATAGTAGCAGTTGGTAGGCTCTTTAAAAACGTAAGAGATAAATTTGATTTTAGTAAATTTAATAAAAAAAATTTAATCATAGTTATGTATAACTATAAACAGTTTCCTTTGTCTCTACTTCCCATTCAGATCTTTGATCTGATAAGGTCTTATGGGTTAAATTTTATTTTGTTATATTTTTATGGCTCTCAGAATCTTGGTTTGTTTTATTTATCTCAAAGAGTTTTACAAATACCATTAACAATAATAAGTGGGTCAATTTCTCAGGTTTATTATCAAAATATAGTCAACAATGAAAAACCTTATAATTTTACAATGCAAATTTATAAAAAGCTTTTAATTTTATTCTTACCTGTTTTTTTTATTATAATTTTAATCCCTGATTCTTTTTTCTTGTTGCTTTTCGGAGAAAAATGGGTAGATATTGGAAAAATTATTAAATTTTTATTGCCATGGATATCATTAAATTTTTTCTCTTCCTTTTTAAGTTTTTCATTAATTGCCAAGAATAGGCATAAAATTCAAACAATTTGGAGTCTTATTTATACACTTTTAGTTATTTGTGTTGCTATATTTTTCACATTTTTAGATTTTTTGGATATGATTTTGGTTCTCTCCATTTGTATTGGAATATTTTTGTTAGTTTATATCTTTTTTGTTTTAATATTTTTAAAGAAACTACAAGAGGAGCCTGAAAGATGAAAGTAAATAGTATAATGTTGGACTTTCTTAAAGGGAAGTATTTTAGCAATGGGCAATCATTTAAGTTTGAATCTGAGAATAAAGAATTAATAAATTTGATTCAGTATATACACACTAATTTAAAAGAAAAAAGAGTAATTCATGTAGGAGCTTGCGATCATATTAACCTTATTGACCAAAAAATTAAAAACAATATTTATTTACATAAAATAATTACTGAAGTTGCACAAATATGTTATGGAATTGATATAGAGAAAGAGGTAATTAAGTATTTATCAGAAAATTATTGTATAAACAATATATATTATTATGATGTAATAAAAGGGGAGAATTTGCCCTTTCATATTTCAGATAAATTTGATTATCTGTTACTTTTTGATGTTATAGAACACATCGGTGATCCTGTATCTTTTATTCAACAAATAAAAAATATCTTTATTGGAAAAGTTGAAAAAGTAGTGATAACCGTTCCTAACGCGTTTGTATTAAACAATGTAAAGAATATTTTTAAAAATATAGAGTTGGTAAATACAGATCATAGATTCTGGTTTACTATTTATACAATTTCTAAAGTACTTACTGATGCTGGGATTAATGTAGAAAATATTATATTTATCAATAGATATTATGTTCCTAAGAAAAATGTTTTTTTAAAGTTTATATTAAAAAAATTTCCTTTATTAAGGGATACTATACTTGTGGAAGGAAGGCTATAATAAACAAAATAGTGTTATTTAATAGTTACTATCCATATAAGGCTGGTGATGGGCTTAGTTTTGTGGAACCAGAAGTTGAAGTTCTCAGTAGATATTTTAACATAATTTTGATAACTACATCATCTATATTAGAAGAAGGTAAATTTGATTTTGACAATGATGTAAAAAGATTAAATAATTAAAAAGGATATCTTTTTAAGGTTAAATTGGCATTAAAGGTTTTAAGCTCATCTTTCTTTTGGAAAGAATTAATTTTTTCTTATAAAAAAATTTTAAAAAACTCAAATTTTTTATGGAATCTCTAAAACATTCTGCAAAAGCAGTTTTAACAAAAGAATGGCTTAATAAGAAAATTAATAGTGGTCCCTTCAACTTAAGGGAAGAATTATTTTCAATCAATTGCTATTTTAAAGATTTTATCTATTACACCATTTTTAATTGGTTCAAGCAATATATTTGGAATTTAGACTGATTAAAATTCCGTGTCAAGGTGATATATTAAATTTAGAGAATAAATCAGGAGGATTCTTGACATGGAATGGAAAAGAAGTTCAATTTTGAAAAAGCAGTAAAAGAATTATTATCAGGCAAAAAATTAACAGGGAAAGACGGAGTGTTAACTCCATTGATTAAAGATTTAGTAGAAACAGCTCTTGAAGCAGAAATTAGTTCACATTTAGACAAAGAGCATGATGAAAGTAAACCCAATCGTCGTAATGGTTATAATAAAAAGACCATGAGAAGTTCATCGGGCACCTTTGAATTGTCTACTCCAAGAGATAGGAATGGGGGGAATTTGAGCCTCAGATAGTAAAAAAGCATCAAACAACATTGAGTGATGAAATAGAAAGTAAAATATTGTCGATGTATAGCTTATAAATGAGCTATCAGGATATTTCATCCCATATAACAGAAATTTATGGCAAAAATATATCTCCTGCTGCAATCAATGAAATAACAGATAAAATAATTGATAAAGTTAGAGATTGGCAGCAAAGACCTCTTGAATCTTGTTACCCTTTTATATGGCTTGATGCGATATATAAGATAAGGGAAAATGGCAGGTATGTTAATAAGGCTGTTTATGCTGTTATTGGAGTAAATATACGAGGGATTAAGGAAGTTTTAGGGCTTTATATAAATGATACTAGAGGAGCTAATTTTTGGTTGCAGGTATTAACGGATTTACGAAACAGAGGTGTAGAAGAGATACTTATAGCCTCTGTTGATGGACTTAAAGGATTTCCAGAGGCTATAGGGTCAATTTTTCCCAATACTGAAGTGCAACTGTGTATAATACACCAGATAAGAAATTTTATTAGATATGTAAGTTCCAAAATCCAAAAAGAATTTATGAAGGATTTAAAACTTGTATATCAGGCAGTAAATGAGCAAGCAGCCCTTGGAACTGTTGATAAATTGGACAAGAAGTGGAAAGATAAATATCCAGTTGCAATATCATCATGGCGAAATAAATGGGATAATTTATCCAATTATTTTAAATATCCTGAAGAAATTAAGGAAAGTTATTTATACAACTAATATAATAGAATCAGTCCATAAGCAATTCAGAAAAGTTACAAAAACAAAAGGTGGTTTTCCAAATGAAAATAGCTTGCTAAAATTGCTTTACATTGGAATATTAAATGATTGAGAAGAAATGGACTATTCCCATTAAAAATTGGAGCCTTACCCTTTATCAATTAAATATACTTTTTGAAGGAAGGCTCGACAAATATTTAAAACTATAGCACTTTGGTTAAAGGATATCTAAAATGACACGGAATTTTGAACACTACCTTAAAATAATATTAATATCTAACTCATTCCCCTATTTACCAGGCGAACAGTTTTTAGAAACAGAAGTTAAATATTATTTAGAGCATAAAGATGTAGAACTAACTATTATGCCTTTAAATTCTCACAATGAAAAAAGAGAAATTGATAAAAGTATTAAATTAGATACTTATTTGATTGATAATAAAATAAAATCGAAATTAAAAAAAATATTTCTTTTTTTTAAATCTATTTTCTCAAGATTGTTTTTCGATGAGATAGTTAAGAATAAAGTAAATAGTTTTTCTAAATTTAGACATTTTACGAGTGCTATATCTAATTATCAATATTATTATGATTTATTTGATAATTATTTTCAAAATAAAAAAGATTTATCAACCACAGTTGTTTATACTTATTGGAATGATACTTTTACTTATGCACTTCAAAGCTTAAAGAGAAAGTATGGATATAAAGTAGTAAGCAGAATACATGGATATGATATTTATAAAGAGCGGAGAATTGGGAATTATATGCCTTTAAAAATTCATTTTACTGAAAATATAGATAAAATTTATACTATTTCGGAAAGTGCTATCGAATATTTACATAAAGTGTATGGTTTTAAAAAAGATATATTGCAATTATTAAGATTAGGTGTAAATGATTATGGAATTATTTCTAAACCTAATAAATCAAATTTATTTCATATAGTTTCATGTTCTTTTTTAACACCTGTAAAAAGGGTGGATAAAATTATTAATGCTTTATCTGTATTAAGTGAACAATTAACAAATATTAAACTTATATGGACGCATATAGGTAGTGGACCTCTTGAAAAAACTTTGAAAGATTTAGCAAATGAAATGTTATCTCAAAAAGAAAATGTTAATTTTAATTTTGTAGGTCATTTAGACAATCAAGATGTTTATAAATTTTATAAAAAAAACAAAGTAGATGTATTTATAAATGTTAGTGAATCTGAAGGTGTTCCTGTTTCTATTATGGAAGCCATGAGTTGTCATATACCTATAGTGGCACCTAATATTGGTGGAATTGGTGAAATGGTTGAAGATAAGGAGAGTGGTATATTATTAAGTAATAAATGTGAAGTTAAAGAGTTAATTGATGCTTTGAAAAATATCCAGTTTTTTAAGAGTGAAGCAGTAAGAGAAAAATCATACAATATATTTTTAGAAAAATATAATGCAAAAAAAAATTATAAAAATTTTATTGAAGATTTAAAATCTTTAGTTAAATGATAGTTATCGGTAATGTCCCATAGAGTGTGTAAAAAATGCTTAAAACACTATCACCATTCGTAGAAGAATGTTTAGAAGAAAATTGTAAGTACAAATTTTCAACTCATTGATTTGAGGATATAGTACAAAGATATGAAGATCCAATAAAAGTAATGGTTCATCGAGAAAGTGAAAGCAACATATTCAAGGAATATCTCAATAGATAGGGCTATATGAAACATTGTACCAGAAGGATTATTCTATTAATGGGAGTTCGCATGCCACGAAACAGGGGAGGTAGTTTTAAGCTTGAGATATTATCATCATTTTAGATATTTTGCATTTCCTATAAAGCATAGGAAAACACTACGGAACACAAATTTGATTGAGCGAGTAATACGAGAAGTGAGGAGAAGGACAAAGGTGATGGATAATGTGATTGAAAACGAGTATAGTGTATATGCGTTGATGACAGGAATATTTCAGGAGCAGAATGAACGATGGAATAAGAAAAGTCATTGGAGTGGTAAATAATTTTTTATGTTTCTGGTAGGATTACACACTAAATTGGACTTGACCGTACTAAAATTATAAAAATAATCTATATAATCATATTTATGTTGTAGTATAAAATATTTTTATTATTATATATTTTAAAATCAGGAGAATTGATATGAAGAGATTATTATTGGTGGCAAGTATTATTGGTGTAATTATTGGATTTATAGGATGCAAATGCAGTTCTGATGTGCTGGCAACGTATGATGGGGTAGAAATAACAAGAGGCCAGTTTAAAGAATGGTTGGAAGATAAGCAATTTTCAGTAGAAGCAATACTCAAAAGCAAAAAACAGCAAAAAGATAAACTGGAAATGATGGCTATTGAGCATATTGCCCTACAAGAGGCAAAAAAAGAAAATCTAATTGAAACAGAAAAGTATAAGTTTTTGGAAGATATGGCTTATGAATCTATTTTGCTTAAACATTTATATAATAAGAAAATTAAGGATGTAGTAGAATTTAATGAGCCTGCATACCATGTAAAGCAAATCCTTATACGTGTAAGGGATTTTAAAATTGTTAATAATAAACGAGTAAATTTATCAACTTCTGAGCTTGAAAAAGCATACAGTGAAGCTGAGAACAAAGCCAAAGAAATAATTGATAAAATAAAAAGCGGCCAGAAATTTGAAGAGCTTGCAAAAATGTATTCAGATGATTTTTCAAAAAAGAATGGTGGTGATATTGGTTATGTTGTAAAAGATATGCTTGCACCTGAAGTTGCTTCAGCTATCGAAAGCAGTAAATCAGGAATTATTGAAAATCCAATAAAAACACAACAGGGGATTTACATTATACAATTAATGGATAAACAGGAAATAACCAAAAAAAATCTTAATAAAATAATTAAAGATGAAATGCAGGCAAAAAGGCTTGAACAGATCCTCTTGCGAAGAGCATCAAATAATTATATAGAAAAACTTATGAGTGCATCTGATGTGCAGTTTAATGAAAAGAATTGTAAAAGCAGAAATCCAAAAGATGTAATTTTTAAGGTTGGTGATAGTTCGTTTACTGTTGCAGACCTGGAAAAGCGCATTTCATATTTTCAGCCAAAAGGAAGTAGCCTATCAAAGGCAACTATAGATGACACAAAAAAAATCGATATTGCAAAAAATGCCTTTAAGGTTGCTTTATTAAAAAGGGAAGCAATCAAAGAGAATCTGCAAACAAATGAGGAACTTCAAAAGGAATTCCAGAAAAGAAAAAATATGCTTTTTGCCAAAGAATATATGGATTATATTGGAGAGCGAGGAATTGCTGTTACCCCCAAGGAAATTCGTGATGAATATGAAAAATATAAAGACACGCGTTTCACTACGTTTGTAAACCAAAAGGGAAAACAGGTAAAACAAATTTTACCCTTTGAAAAGGTTAAAGATCAGATAGAAAGTATGCTTTACAGAAAAAAAAGATCTGAAAATTTAGCAAAATGGAAAAGAGATATGTTGCATATTAATAAGTTTACTATACATGAAGATGAGCTTGAAGGAAAATGATATAAAGTAAAAAGGCTGAACGCATGAGGTTGGGCAGCAGACCAGCCTCATGCTTAATGCATTGTGGAATTTAATGGTGGGTAGATATCATAGTTAAAGAGATAGTGTTTCCCATCAACATCTATGGTTTCAAAATTTTCAACTGAAAATCCTAATTCCTGAGCCGATTGCATATAAAAATATAGTATGCTCTGAATTCTTTTTATTGCTTCAATCTTGTTGGAAGCGTAACAACTGATATCTAGTTCAGGGCAAGTGGCAATAAATTCATTGTTTTTCTCGATTAGCTTTACGGATAATTTCATTACAGTTCCTCTATGATAATGTTGCTGTTACACATTTTAATTTATCGACTCTGGAAAGAAAAAAAATAATATCTAAAATAAGGGTTTTCTGCTTTAGCTGACTGATTATTCTTTAACGATATGAAATAGTTATCAATCAATATGTATACATAAATTTTTTTATTTGTTTTATGCAGGATAGTAGATAATTTTAATAAATTCAAAAGAAATCATAATAAATACAAAAAATTGTATATGATAACAATAATAATTTTTTTAAAAAAAATCAGACTTATTTTGTTGACAAAAAAAGGTATGGTGCTTGTATGGAATTCAGTATTTGCATTTGAGGTGTAAGTGAAAAGGGATATCACAAGAATCATTCTTGCATATTCAACCATAGGCATACAGCTGGCAATTACGATTCTTGTTTTTCTTTATGGTGGGTTCTTACTTGATAAACATTTCAATAGCAGTCCAGTTTTTGTTGTTATTGGAACTATTATTGGAATGGGAGCAGGTTTTTATAATTTGATGAAAAGTTTATCCGAGCTGGATCGTCTGTTAAAGAAATCACAGCTGGGTGATAATAACAATAGTAGCGGTTCTAAAAGGCGTAAATGGATGTAACGTTTACGTTGCATCAATCAGATAATAAAAAAATTTGATGAGGTGTTTAAGGCTATGGTTCAACTGCTACAAGGTTTACAGGCTATTATACAATCATCTAAAAGTGGCGAAGAAGAGTCGATGTATGATATAGTCATGCATCACCTTACTGACCACCCCATCCACGATGGATTCATTGGCAAAATAAACGAAAAATTTTTTCATGAAAAGCTATTTGGTATTTTTGATATGACAATTACCAAATGGGTTTTGATGCTATGGTTATCTGCATTTTTATGTTTGCTTGTTTTTATACCCGTTGCCCGTAAAATCAAAAATTCATCATATGGCTCTCGTTCCCGATGGGTAAATTTATGGGAAGTATTAATTGCTTTTGTTCATGATGAAGTGGTTGAGCCTAACTTTGACCATCATTATGTAAAAAAAGCAATGCCATATTTCCTGACTGTTTTTTTCTTTATTCTTTTCTGTAACCTGCTTGGATTAATACCAGGTATGTCAACAGCAACAGGTAATCTGGCAGTAACTGGTGGATTGGCTCTCTGTACACTGGTAGGCATGCTGGGAATAGGGATGATAAAGCAGGGAATATTTGGTTATTGGGCAGGTCTGGTTCCTCATGGAGTACCTGCCTTTGTTTTGCCTCTGATGTTCCCAATTGAAATCATTGGCCTTTTGATAAAGCCTTTTGCGTTAACAGTCCGACTTTTTGCAAATATGACAGCTGGACATGTTGTTATAATTATATTTATTTATCTGGTTATGATGTTCCAGAGCTATTGGGTTGGTATAGGCTCTGTTGCTGGTTCGTTAATGATTTATTTGCTTGAGTTACTGGTTGCTTTTATCCAGGCGTATATCTTTGCTGTTCTTTCAGCTATGTTTATTGGTGCCTCAATGCATGCTCATTAAAATGATCAGGCTTTGAGGTATTCAATATATTATGTTCGCAATAACATATTGTTTGTTAAATTTTAATACTCAAAAATTTACGAGGAGGAGTCAATGGAATATTTAGGCCTTTCTTACCTCGCAGCGGGTTTCGGAGCTGGTTTGATAGTTTTTGGTGCAGCACTCGGTATTGGTAAATTAGCTACTGGTGCTTTAGAAGGTATGGCACGTCAGCCAGAGTTGAGTGGTGACTTAAGAACAGCAATGATCATTGCTGCTGCTCTTATTGAAGGTTTCACTTTCTTTGCTCTCGTTGTAACATTCATGCTTGCAACAAAAGCTCCAATTGCTACGCCAGTTGAGAAGCCAGCAGCAGAGCAGACTGAAGTTAAGTAAATCTATTAACAGGTAGTTCAC
This sequence comes from Spirochaetota bacterium, assembly GCA_029907515.1. Lineage (GTDB taxonomy): Bacteria > Spirochaetota > UBA4802 > UBA4802 > UB4802 > UBA4802. Next base: position 15,933 of record JARYLT010000019.1, read on the forward strand.
TATGGAAGTTTTAAAAGAAGGCTTGCTAAAGGTTGATCCCGGCCTCCTGTTATGGACAATAATAACCTTTATAGTGTTGTTATTGATATTATGGAAAGCCGCATGGAAGCCAATTGTTGAGGCGCTTGATGCAAGGGCTGAAAAGATTCGAGGTGACATTGAATCTGCTGAAAAGTCCCGTCTTGAAGCCGAAAGGCTATTTGCTGAGCATAAAGCAATGATGGATAAGGCAAAAGAGGAGGCGGCAAGCATCATCGCTGAAGGTAAGGCTGATGCGGAAAAGTTAAAAAATTCCATAGTTGAAAAGGCAAATCAGGAAGCCAAGGATCTCATTGAAAGAGCGCGTCGCGAGATTAATCTTGCTAAGGATAAAGCGCTGGCAGAGATTCAGGCTGAAGTTGTAACAATATCTACTGATATTGCTGCAAAAATTATCGCAAAGAATCTCAAAGTTGAAGATCAGAAAGCCCTTGTAGAAGAGGCATTACAAAAAATAAGGACAGTTCAGTGATACTGAACTGTCCTTAAATTTTAATGAGTAGGGTTATCGTTGTGGCAACAAGTGAAGTAGCGAAAGTTTATGCAGGTGCTTTGTTAGAGATTGCGCACGAAAAAAACGCTATATCAAAAATAGAGGAAGAGTTATCATTCCTTGCTGAGCTATTAAAAAATGATTATGATCTTATGCGTTATTTCAGTGCGCCAGGCATTACAAAGGAATCAAAAAAGCAGTTTGTTGACAAGGTTTTTGGCAGTGAACTATCTGAACTTATGGTTAACTTTCTTAAAGTATTAATTGATAATGGACGTCAACAGGACATTCCGGATATTAGTGTCGCTTTCAGCGAATTACTCGATATAGTTAATAATCGGCAGAAAATTAAATTAGTCAGCAGTGTTAAGCTTGATTCAGATATTATAAATAGAATCAAAAAGAGCTTAGAAGATCGTTTCAATAAGAATATTATTGTTGAAGAAGTTATTGATCCAACTATTTTAGGTGGCATTATAGTGCAAGTAGATGATTTAATTATAGATGCTTCATTGAAGAACGATTTATTTAAGTTACGTGAAAAATTATTACAAAGTAAGATCAGAGGTGAAGTGGCTTATGAAGATTAAAACTGAAGAAATAAAATCGATTATTAAAAAGGAAATTGAAGGGTATAAGTCACAGTTAGATGTACGGGAAGTTGGTACTGTTATTCAAGTTGGTGACGGTATAGCACGTATTTATGGGTTGGATAACGCGATGGCTGGTGAAATGCTCGAGTTTGAGAATGGAGCATATGGCCTGGTATTTAACCTTGAAGAAAATTCAATAGGTGCTGTTATTTTAGGTGACTACCTTTCAATTCAGGAAGGTGATTCTGTTAAGCGTTTAAACAGAGTTCTGGCTGTACCTGTTGGTGAAGAGCTCTTAGGAAGAGTTGTTAATCCTTTGGGGATTCCAATGGATAATAAAGGTCCCATTAATTCTAGCAAGATGAGGCCTGTAGAGTTTATTGCTCCTGGTATTGCCGACCGTCAGCCTGTAAAAGAACCTTTACAGACAGGTATTAAAGCAATTGACTCTATGACACCAATAGGACGAGGCCAGCGAGAACTTATAATTGGTGACCGTAAAACCGGTAAAACTGCTATTGCAATAGATACCATCATTAACCAGAAAGGCAAAGGTGTTTATTGTATATATGTAGCCGTTGGTCAGAAAGCATCTACTGTTGCTGCAGTTGTTGAAAAGTTAGAGCAATATGGAGCAATGGATTATACAATAGTTGTTGCTGCTAATGCTTCAGACCCGGCACCTCTACAGTATATAGCTCCATATGCTGGTTGTGCAATGGGTGAATATTTCATGTACGAAAAAAATGGCCATTCATTGTGTATATATGATGACCTTTCAAAACAGGCTAATGCATACCGTCAGCTTTCATTGTTACTCCGAAGACCTCCAGGACGTGAAGCATATCCTGGCGACATCTTTTACTGCCATTCACGACTCCTTGAGCGTGCTGCAAAGCTTTCTGATGACCTGGGTGGTGGTTCGCTTACTGCATTACCTGTAATTGAGACTCAGGAAGGTGAAGTTTCTGCGTACATTCCTACAAATGTTATATCCATTACTGATGGTCAGATATATCTTGTTCCTGGATTATTTGCTTCAGGTATCAGACCTGCAGTTGATGTTGGTATTTCAGTATCGCGAGTTGGTGGCAATGCTCAGATTAAAGCAATGAAAAAGTATGCAGGTTCATTACGACTTGATTTGGCACAGTTCAGGGAACTTGAAGCTTTTGCACAGTTAGGAACTGAACTTGACCCGGCTACTCAGCGACAGCTTGATAGAGGGCAGAGGCTTGTTGAGGTATTGAAACAGGATCAGTATGAGCCAATGCCAGTTGCTGAACAGGTGGCAATCATATATGCAGGTACCCAGGGGTATCTGGATAAAATCCCGGTATCTGAAGTAAGAAAGTTTGAAAAAGAATTTTTGAAATTCATGCGTGAGGCTCATCCTGAATTATTAGATGGTATTTCATCAACTGGCGAATTAAAGGATCCGGATAGATTTGGCAAAGTAGTGGGTGATTTTGTAGAAAGTTACTTAGCCGGTAAAAAGGCAGATGTTAGGGCTTAAAAATACTAAATTTTGAGGAAAAGCTGTGGCAACACAACGAGAGATATTAAAGCGAATAAAGTCTGTCAAAAATACACAGAAGATCACCAAGACAATGGAAATGGTTTCCACTGCCAAGATGAAAAAAATGCAGGACAGGATAACTATGTCAAAGCCATATGGTGAAAAGCTGGAAACCATAATTGATCATCTGCGACAGACCGGCGTTGAAGATGTATACGACCCACTTATGCAGGAAAGACCGGATCCAAATAGGATATTAGTTCTTATGATTACCGGTAACAGAGGGCTTTGTGGTGGATTTAATACACGTGTAATTGATAATACAATAAATTTCAAAAATAAGTTAACCATTGAAGAAGGAAAAGAAGTACTTATTTATTCAATGGGCAAAAAGGGCTCAAATTATTTTAAGTTCATTAAAGAGCCCATATATAAAAGTGTATTAAACCCTGAAGATAAATTCAAGTTTGAAGATGCATCAAAATTAGGTGAGGAATTGATCAATTTGTTTGTTACCGGTGAAGTTGATGAGGTGTATGTTTCATATACCAAAATCATGACTCGTTCAACACAGAAAGCTACAATTACCCGGCTGCTTCCACTGAAGCCTGAGAGTGTGGCCATTCAGGAAAGTGTTGAAGATTTTCATGTAGAATATATATTTGAGCCTAATCCATATAAAATATTTTCTTCATTGCTACCATTATATATTAAAATGAAATTGTATCTGGCAGTGCTGGAGTCAGGTTTTTCAGAAAACTTTGCACGGAGAGTAGCAATGAAGAATGCAACAGATGCAGCAAAAGAAATGGTAAGAGATTTGACTATAACATATAACAGAGCTCGCCAGGCCAAGATTACAAAAGAAATCTCTGAAATTGTAGGTGGTGCTGCAGCCCTTGAATAGAGGGTAAATGATATAATACTAATTATTCATGAATTAAGGAGTTAGATATGGCTGAGAATATAGGTAAAGTTGTACAGGTTATAGGATCTACACTGGATGCTGAATTCCAGGAAGATAAACTCCCTGCAATCTATAATGCATTAAAGTTAGAAGTTGAAGTTATGGGTGAAAAGAAAACCCTTGTATGTGAGGTTGCACAGCATTTAGGTGGTAACAGGGTACGTGCAGTAGCTCTGGGATCTACTGATGGTGTTAAAAGAGGCACTCCGATTATTGATACCGGTTCTCCAATTACAGTACCAGTTGGTGAAGAAACTCTGGGCAGAGTATTTAACCTTTTAGGTGATGTTGTTGATAAAGGTGCACCAATAACTGTTAAAGAAAGAAGATCTATTCATCAGGAGCCACCAAAATTTGATCAGTTAGAGCCAAAAGCTGAGATTTTTGAAACAGGTATCAAAGTTATTGACCTCATTGAGCCATATATTAAAGGAGGAAAAACAGGATTATTTGGTGGTGCTGGTGTAGGGAAAACAGTTGTTATTATGGAACTTATCAACAACGTTGCTATGCAGCATGGTGGTTATTCGGTATTTGCCGGTGTAGGTGAAAGAACCCGTGAAGGGAATGACCTGTGGCTTGAAATGAAGGAATCAGGTGTTATCAATAAAGCATGTTTGGTATATGGTCAGATGAATGAGCCACCTGGAGCACGACTCCGTGTTGCACTGAGTGCTTTGACAATGTGTGAGTATTTCCGTGACCTTTCTGGTAGAGACGTTCTTCTGTTCATTGACAATATATTCAGGTTTTCACAGGCTGGTTCTGAAGTATCTGCACTGTTAGGGCGTATGCCTTCCGCTGTAGGTTATCAGCCAACTCTGGCAACCGAAATGGGTGAGTTACAGGAGCGAATTACGTCTACTAAACGTGGTTCTATTACATCTGTTCAGGCTATTTATGTTCCTGCAGACGACTTAACTGACCCTGCACCTGCAACAGCATTTATCCATCTGGATGCAAGTACTGTTCTTTCACGACAGATTGCTGAAAAAGGAATTTATCCTGCTGTTGATCCACTTGAATCTTCTTCACGAATACTATCTCCTGAAATAGTTGGTGAAGAGCATTATGCAGTTGCTATGGAAGTGAAACGAATATTACAGCGATATAAAGATTTGCAGGATATTATCGCCATATTAGGTATGGATGAATTGTCTGAAGAAGATAAATTGCTTGTTCAGCGAGCACGTAAAATTGAAAGATTTTTATCACAGCCATTCTTCGTTGCTGAGCAGTTTACTGGTATGCCTGGTAAATATGTTAAATTAGAAGATACTATCCGAAGCTTCAAAGGATTAATAAATGGTGAATATGACCATCTTCCAGAGCAGGCTTTCTACATGGTTGGCACCATAGAAGAAGCAGTTGAAAAGGCTAAGAAGCTTGCTGGTAATTAATAAATTGTAGAGGATAGAACTATGGCAATGAAATTAAATTGCAATGTATTAACGCCAGAACGACAGATATATGAAGGGCAGGTCGATTTTGCGGTGGTACAGGCATATGATGGTGAAATGGGATTTTTATATAACCATGCCCCTTTAATCTCTGAGTTGGGTACTGGTGAAATACGATTGCGATCAGGCGATAGTACAGAATATTTTTATGTTGATGGTGGTTTTGTAGAAATTAAGAATAATTCACTCATTATTCTGGCTCAGGAAGCTGTGAGCAAACAGGATTTGAAGCCAGAAGTACTTGAATCAAAGATTAAAGAGATAGCTGCATTGCCAAAACCTGAAACATTTGCTGACAGGTTAAATATAGACATTGAATTAAAGAAATTGAAGGCACGTTTAAAGATTGCTAAAAGGTGATAATAAAAAAAACGGGCAGCATAAACTGCCCGTTTTTTTTATAGTGCAAATAATTATACCATTGAATAATTTAGAGTTGTATTATGCTCCATGTCTGAATAGTGCTCGGAGTATTGAAGTAATTTTTCGTATAATTCATTCCTTTTTTTGATCAGAAGCTTGCCGGTATATGTATCTTTTACCCTTAAAGGTGTTTCAAAATTATCAATGATTTCAACCATTAAATTAACAGGTTCTTTTTTCTGGCGCGCCTGTATTGTTTCTTCAGGGGTAGGTAAAATTATTGCATAAAGTGAATACGGAGTCTGAATGAGAGCATGCCCTCTGCTGAGGTACGCATCAGAAAATCCGCCGTCAATATTAATGGCCCTGCCGTCAGGAGATGCAATTTTTTCGCCCTTCCGCACATCTACTGGTGTATGCCCATACACTATTCTTTCCGCTCCAAATTCTTCCATGATTTTATCCATGAATTCCTTTTTAAGCAGGTTTTCACCCCAGTAAAGCAACTTTTCTTTATGAGTGGATTTATCAGCAATAAAATATCGTTCAAAGGTTTTCATGGCATTCTTCCCAAAGAATGGGGATTTTGAACCACACCATAAATAAAACATAAGAGCAAGGTCTTTGGGATTTTGAGGTTTGCCTTCCAGATAATTTTTGCCTATTGTTTTAATTCTATGTTGCAAATGATCAAGTAATGCTTTTCCTCTGTAACCTAAAAATTCTTCAAACTGACCATCATGTGTGCTGGGTATCAATGCATGTATGTTAAGTATATAATTGTGAATATGGTATAGTTTGCCATGTTCAAATAAAAATTCCATTAAATAGCGGACTTTCTTGCTTGTTGTAAATTGATATGTAAGGTCATTAATTATTTCTTCTTCTTCGGGTGATAGTTTATCAGGATTATCTAAATCTATTGTAGGAAACTGTGTATCAGTTAATCCAGAAGTATCATTATTTTTTAACATTTCTGCTAATTTGTGAAGCCAGAGCCTTGATTCCATATTGAATTCAGGATTTTCCCGTATAGTTTGTTCTTCAAGCTTAAACTGGATAATGGCAAGTGCTTTCTCCATTCTTCGTGATATATCCTGCTTTGCTTTGAAATTACCCGGTATTTCTGCTGTATAAGTATATAAAGCAAACTCTTTCAATTTTGTGATATTTATTCCTATTCGGTCTAAGAATTCAAGGTTATCATAGCGAGTGCTTATACGCAATGCCTCAGCAATAAGTGATTTATTGCCTGCTGCGGCACCCATCCACAATATATCATGATTACCCCATATAAATGTTAAATACCGTTTTATATCCTTTTGATTTAGAATACGAATTATTTTATCTGGTTCATCACCACGGTCAAATACATCGCCTAGTACAATGAGATGTCCCAGAATAACCTGTTTAACTATTTTACACAGTGAACTTATGATCTTATCTGCTATTAATTCATTTTCATAAATCATATTTGGCACAGGATAGTTTAATATAAGATTTTCAAGTACATGTTTTAAATCTTTATTGATGTTATTTCTTATTTCATCAAAATCCCGTACATTCTGAACACGGTACTGAACAATTCTGATGAGTGATGATATGATATCCTGCCTGTCAAGACGGTATACCTCATCTTCAAAATACCGTTCTTTACGAATTATCCTTCCCAGATAATCAATTTTTTCTTTTGAGAATGTTTTTGGCAAAGCCTCGTAGCATATTCTCCATACAAGGCCAAAACGCCCTTTGAGGATTGATACAAATCTGTCACCAGCGCCATGTGGATCGCTTACCCACATGGTTGTGTCAATGTATTCATTTAAACGGGATTCTATTTCGGTAAGGTCTCGTATAATATTATGAAGTGCAGCAATATTTTTCTCAGCGTCCATAAGCCCTCCACAATATAGCAATGTTACATTATTTTTCCACCGACATCGTCAATGTCAATATCTTCAAGGACCTCTTTCATGGTTTCTTTATCTATCTGGGAAAGATTTTCTAATCCTTGAGCTATCGCAAACACTTTCTTTTTAACATATATTGGGACATGTGCTCTGAGAGCTATTGCCATAGCATCACTTGGGCGACAATCTATGATAATCTCAGAGTTGTCAGGAGCAATCAAATTGAGTTTTGCAAAATAAATATTATCCTTGAGGTCATCAATTATGACTGATGTCAATGTGTACTGGAAAGTTTTGAGCATGGTAATAATAAGATCATGCGTAAGTGGCCTGACAGGTTTTTTGCCTTCCAGTTCAATAGCTATAAGGCTTGCTTCAAGTGGAGCTATCATGATAGGCAGTATATTGCCCGTTTCATTATCCTGGAGTACCACTATAGGAGTGTTGCTTTCCTCATCCAGGACAATAGTTGCTATCTCAACTTTACAAAAGGACATAATATTCCCTTTTAATATTTATTACACTCAATATAAAACCAATATATGAAAAAATCAAGCAAAGTTGCTACTTTTTAGGTTTTATTTTAGTATAAAGCTTTTTTGAAATGATGTTCTTAAAATGAATTGCAACAACCTGGCTATGTGTTTCTTTATTGCTTTCACATTCAATATATTCAGCATACTGGAGATTTTGCAATAAACGTTTAATGTCATCGGTTGCATGTAGTTTATCAGTTTTTGCTCCAAAGATGTAGCAGGGTGTTGTTATAAAGGGGAGTTTGTCCCATAGATTATAATTTTTGAGTGCAAGCGCATTAGGTTTTAATTTATAAGGATCTGCTGAATTTATTGTATTGGTATATTTTGCCATTTGTTCCTTTTCTTTTTCTGTATCCAGGCGAAAATTGCGTAAATACCATTTTACAAGTTCTTTGAGTACATTATACCATGAAGCGGGAAGCCTGGGTACAATGTCACCCAGCAGAGGGGGAAACCTGAATTCAGGGAGTGGGCCAATAAGTAATGCACATTCTGGCTTGCGGGTATGCATAGCTAAATATTCTAGTATAACTGAGGAACCCAGTGAACTTCCTGCCATAACAAATGTTCTGTTTTTAGGAATAACTTTTTGAATAACTTCATGGAGATCAAGTACCATTCGCATGACATTAAACGAAAAGTCTTTATACGTTTTCCCTTCAGGTATTCTGGAAGATGTTTTTTCGCGGGTTTCGATATATATAACACGGTATTCATCAGTTAAAGTTAGCAGGACATCTTTCCAACCGGTTATATGAGATATCCAGCCTGCAACAAAGAATATAATTGGTTTGGATGAAGAATCCTTTTTGGGAATAAAATCTATACAATATAATTCCATTCCATCAGAAACAGATATGAAAAAATCATTGATTTTTGTTGATGGTATTGTGTATTCAGTTAAAACCATGGTAGCCCTCTGGTTAAGTATTATTGCAAACTATAAGAGAATATCATATACAATAATAAAAATCAAGCATTTCATTGTATACGCTGTGCAATATCTGTGCCAACGTCAGCAGTTGTTGCATTTCCACCACGATCGGGTGTCTTAACAGTGCCATCATTTAAGTGATTGACCACAGCAGATTTAATCTTTTGTGCTGCATCGTGCTCACCTAAAAATTCTAACATGAGTGCACCACTGAGTATTGCAGCAACTGGATTAGCTACACCTTTACCTGCAATATCCGGTGCAGAACCATGGACGGGTTCAAACATTGATGGGTATTTTCGTGTTGGATTGATATTGCCACTTGCAGCAAATCCCATTCCCCCAACAACTATCGCTGCCAGGTCGGTAAGTATATCGCCAAAAAGATTGGAGGCGACTACAACATCAAATTGCTCGGGGCAGCGTACCATATTCATGGCTGCAGCATCAACAAGCATTGATGATGCTATTACATCAGGATAATCTTTGGCAACTTCGTAGAAAACAGTATCCCAGAATACCATGCTGTATTTGAGTGCATTGGATTTGGTTATGCTTGTCAGAGTTTTACGTTTGCGATTGCGGGCAGTTTCAAATGCATACCGGATTATGCGTTCAGTTCCTTTTCGTGAAAAATAGTTAATTTGCATTGCAACTTCGTCGGGAGTACCAATATAATGTCTTCCTCCCAGTGCTGTATATTCACCTTCAGTGTTTTCTCTGATTACTATCATGTCTATGTCATATGGTTTTTTGTTTTTTAAAGGTGATTCAACACCAGGAAATAGCATTGCTGGCCGTATATTGACATATTGATCAAAAGCTTTTCGTATAGTTAGAAGCGGTTCAACAGCAATATGGTCAGGGGCATTATGTGTATTGCCAAGTGCGCCTAATAATATTGCATCAAACGATGAAAGTAATTCAAGATAATTTTCAGGTGCACACTTTCCTGTTTTATTATACAGGGTTGTATTCCAGTTAAATGTTGTGTAATGAACATCAATGTTGCAGGCATCAATAACTTTTACTGCTTCTGCTACAACCTCAGGACCAATACCATCTCCAGGGTACAAAGCAATTTTATAGGGCATAACTATCTCCATATACTTAACTTAAGATAATATTCACGTCATTAAAAACAAGTTTAACAAAAGAATTACGCTCAATGTAGTTTGCTAATTAAATATTTTTATACATAAGTTACTTTAAATAAAAGTTAGCAGATTGTTATAAAATATTTGAACAACTATTAGAAAAATTATATACACAACAATAACATTCATCTATAAAAAAGTACATTAGAATTAATTATTTATGACATAATTAATTTCATAATGCATGCTTATACCATCAAATGAATGTGTTCATGGTTTCATGATATGGTTATACATACATATTGATAAGTAAACGATAATATCTATATAAAGTAAAATCTTAAAATGGGTATACTGAATGATGGGAAAACGATATTCTTTGTAAAAGATCTTTTGAACAATAGATATTCAAATTCTTATCAATAATAATACAATACAGGTTAAATTCAGCATTGTTTTTACAAAAGGCAATTGCCTGCTGCGTTCCCATAATAAATAAGGCAGTGGCATATCCATCGCATATTGTGGGGTTACTGGTAATCACCGAAACTGAAATAATATCGCTCTGTGCAGGGTAGCCTGTTGCAGGATCAAGAATATGATGATATCGCTTTCCTTTGTAAATGGTATATCGTTCGTAGTCACCGCTAGTGGCAATAGCCTGCCCATCGTGTAAAATCACTGTCCCAATGATGCCTTCCTGGCGTGGATGCTTTATGCCAATAGTGTACCCATACCCGTAATTATCGCCCAGTACCTGCAGGTCACCGCCAGCTTCCACAATCCCTTGCTGTATGCCGCACTGTTTTAATACAAGAGCTGCCTGTGCAATAGCATATCCCTTGGCAATTCCGCCAAGCCCAATGGTAACACACGGTTTTTGTTTTATTACTGTCCTTGTTTTAGGATTTAGCTGGATATAGCGATAGCCAACACATTTCAGGCGTTGATTAATACTTCCCTGTGAAGGCGGAACAAATGATGGTGATTGCAACTGCCATAGTGAACCAGCTGAGGCAAAGGTAATATCAAATAGTCCATGAGTGTTGTACGATAGTTCCAGTGCCAGCTTTATTACAGTGAATGTGTCATTGCTGACATTCGTTTGCAGGTTATTGTTGATATGTGCAACATCGCTTGTTGGAATGTAGGGGCTCATTATTTCTTCAATGTGTTTAATAGTTTCAAAAGCCTGATTAATAGCTTCATACGCTTTTTTGTTTGAGGTGCTATCAGCAGTTATGGTAACAATGGTTCCCATTGCCATTTTTGATAGTGAATAACGTTGTTGACGTGAACACGAGAATAGAAGAAGTGATACAACAATAATGGTAAGTATCAATGTGTATTTATGTTTCATATTGTATATCCGGATATAATAAAGTAGTTGAATTTTTATCATTGGATATGACAAAATATTGCTTAACCGGGATTTTTGTAAAATATTAAATATTTTCATTTAAGTAATTTCTTCCAATTTAGGTTAGTTATTATATTAATTTAACAATGTGTGTTGGTTATTAATTATTACTGAATATAAATTTTGTAAAAAATGGACACATGTATTCCTGTAAATCAAGATGGCAATAATGCAAACTTTATTATTCATAATTCTTGACAATTATCGTAAATATTGTAACAAAACAATATACGATAGCATAATTACATACCGATAAGTTTATAGGTATATATTGTTTTTGCAGTCAAAAAAGTTTATTTCTCTGATAGAATATTTTTTTATATAAACAGGATAATTGTATGAAATTACGAATAGTCTTAATTACAGTCATTACCTTTATTATATGTACCGCACCATTAACTGATGCAAAAACTGTAAAAAAAGCTCAGGGATCGGAGAATATTTCCGATTTATCAAAATTTAATGAACAACTGGTAAAGGTAACCAATAGTGCTATTCCAACCGTTGTCAGTATATCAGCAGAAAAAAAGGCTGGCAGCCCACGGGAAAGCAAACGGATGCCTATGCCTTTCCCGGTCCCCAAAGAAGCAAAGGCACTGGGGTCAGGTGTTATTATTGATAAACGCGGATATATAGTTACCAACAATCATGTGGTAAAAAATACTAAGTCCATAACCATTACGTTATTTGACAAACGAACATTCCCCTGTGAGTTGGTTGGCTCTGACCCCGCAACTGATATTGCAGTCATTAAAATTTCCGGTACAGTTCCTCAGGATTTGCCAGTTGCCGTCATGGCTGATTCGGACACATTAAAAGTTGGGGAGATAGCAATAGCAATAGGTAATCCGTTTGGATTTGGGCATACCGTGACCATGGGTATTATCAGTGCTACAGGCCGGGAAGGATTTGGACTTGCCGATTATGAGTATTTCATCCAAACCGATGCTGCCATTAATCCCGGTAATTCTGGTGGTGCCCTGATAAACATTAATGGTAAGCTTATTGGCATTAATACTGCCATATTTTCACGAAATGGCGGCTATATGGGAATAGGGTTTGCAATACCATCAAACATGGTAAAACAGGTAGTAGATGAGTTGATTAATAAGGGCAAGGTAACACGAGGGTGGCTTGGCGTATATATTCAGAACATTACACCGGAAATAGCAAAAAACTTCAAGTTTGAAGGAAGAAAGGGTGTTTTGGTTGCCGATATCATGAAGGATTCACCTGCAAAAAATGCAAAAATTGAAATTGGAGACATCATTATTTCGGTCAATGGCGTTGAAGTGTCTGATATAAATCAGCTCCGAAGATATGTTGCTTCATTAAAACCGGGTTCAACTGCCAAAGTCAAAATATTCAGGGGTGGTCAGGAACTGGAACGGGAAGTACTCATTGCTGAGCTTCCTGCACAGGCACAGGCACCAGAAGAAAAGATGGAAGAAGTTGATACAATAGGCATGCGTGTGGGTGATATTACTGAAGAGAATGCCTATAAATTCAGAATTACTGATACTACAGGAGTAATTGTACTTGAAATTCAGGAGCAAAGTCCTGCGTATGAGGCAGGCATGATGGTTGGTGATATCATCAAGGAAATTGAAAATACTCCTGTGGAAAATGTTGATAAATATAACGAATTGCTGAAACAATATGAAAAGAAAGAAACATTACTACTTCTGGTCAAGCGTGGAGGTATCCATAAGTTTGTGGTAATCAAGAAGCAATAGTTATTGTAAATAATCCAGTCCCACTGCTTTTTTAACGCGCAGTAGTGTTTCCTGGGCAATAGGGCGGGTTTTTTCAGCACCCTTCTTTAAAATTGCAGCTATTTCACTTTTGTTGTTTTGTAATTGTTTCCGCTTATCTCTGAAGGGAGCAAAATATTCCCATATCATTCCAAACAACTCTTTTTTAACTTCACCATACCCAATGCCACCTTTACGATAGCGTTCTTTGAGTATTTCAGTTTTTTCAGGTTCAGCAAATAATTTATACAGGGCAAACAGATTGCAGGTTTCAGGATTTTTTGGAGCCTCAACTGGTGTTGAGTCGGTTACTATACGCATTACTTTTTTCTTGAGTGTAGCTTCGTCTTCAAAAATATTTATGGTATTGTTATAGCTTTTAGACATCTTTTGCCCATCTATACCGGGAATGACTGCAATATCTTCTGATATCATTGGTTCGGGCAACACAAATATTTCACCATACATCTGGTTAAATCGTTCAGCAATGTCGCGTGTTATTTCTAAGTGCTGCTTCTGGTCTTTGCCAACAGGGATAACTTCAGCATTGAAAAGTAGTATGTCAGCAGCCATAAGAACAGGGTAGGTAAAAAGGCCTGTGTTTGGTACAATACCTTTTGCAATTTTATCCTTATAACTGTGGCTGCGCTCTAAAAGTCCCAGGCTGGTGTGGCACGATAGTATCCATGCAAGTTCAGTAACTTCAGGGATATCAGATTGCACCCAGAAATGCGCCTTATCAGGATCAAGCCCTAAGGCAATAAAATCCATTGCAGCATTGATTGTATTTTCAGATAGTTCCTGTGGATTGTGAATACTGGTCAGTGCATGATAATTAACAATAAAGCAAAAAAGGTCGTTATTGTACTGCAGTTCAATCATGGGTTTCATCATGGCAAAATAATTGCCAATGTGAAGCGTTCCAGACGGTTGTATGCCAGAAAGTATTCTTGACATTTTTCTCCCCTTTTTCAGTATGGTCACGTTGTTGTGTATGCAGATTGTAAACAGATGTACTGAGTATGCAATTATCGTCAATAATTAATTTAACAGGAACTATCGCTTATAAAAAAATAACAATAATTTGATATTTGGAATGATGTTAAGTATTTTATAATTACTGAATACAGTGTAAAGGCATTACGATGGGTGTGACAAATCTTTTTACCTATAAGTATCTTAAAAGAAAAAAATTAACAGTCATAATATATTTAATTATATTATGTGTGATAGTTACTATCAATGTGCTGTTTTTGCTGGCACATCAGTTTGCTCTCAATTACATTGCCATAAGTTTCTTTTCAGAAATTATGTTATTGATTTTGTCAAACATAGTGGCAGTGAGTATATCTTTTATCATTGTTAATAAAATGCTGCAGAAACGCTACAATGATGTTGCTGCTTCGCTTTTAACTGTTCTGAAACAGTTTGAAAAAGGTAACTTTACCTATCCATTCTCTATTGATAATGGTCGTTTTGATAATGTGTTGCGCTACATGCAGAAATTAATGATGAGACAAAACAGCACGCCGGCATCATTTGATGAGAAGCTGAATGAACGAGTGTTTGAAATAATAACAGTGTTAATCAGTGCGATGGAGGATAAAGATCCTTATACCAGCGGACATACCACACGTGTTGCACAGTATGCATTAGCAATTGGAAAACGTTTGGGTTTGTCACAGGAAAAAATGCGATTACTTAATCATGCTGCAGCTGCCCACGATATTGGTAAAATTGGCATCCCTATTGAAATAATAGAGAAAAACGGCCGTCTCAATGAAAAAGAAAAACTCATGATGGAAAGCCATCCTATACGGGGAATGAAAATTTTATCATCAATTGATTACCTTGAAGATATTGCATCAATAATAATGTATCATCACGAACGTGCAGATGGCAAAGGCTATTATCAGCTGCCAGGTGAAAAAGTTCCTGTTGAAGCAAAGATTATTGCAGTTGCTGATGCCCTGGATGCAATGCTCAGTGATAGGCCATATAGAAAGGCACTATCGCTCTATGAAGCAAAACAGGAAATACTTAAAAATAAAGGTACACAGTTTGATCCTGAAGTGGTTGATGCACTCATTAATGTGCTGGAAGAAAAAGAACCATTAAAAGAATTTATTGCTTTTTGATATATTTTTTTATAAACTCTTCCTGTGTTAAGATAGAAATAAACTGGTCCAGTTTAGCTATTTTAAAAATACTTTCAACATTTTCATTTATATCATAACAGACGAATTCAATATTGCTTTTAAGTGCTAAATTCATGCATCGTACCAGCGACCCAATACCTGAAGAATCTATATATTTCAAGTCACGAAGGTTAAGTGCAATAATCTTTGGATTATCTTCAATATGATGACGATAAACTGTTTCAAAGTTATGCACTTCAGAAATGTCGTATCGACCATTTAACGTAAATATTAGTAAGGGTCCTTCTTTGTGTACATCAATTTGCATGTGATAACTCAAATAAATTATGAATTAGCAACAGTAAAAAAATCCTGATATATATGTTTTATAACTGCAAAATTCTTGTTATTTAGGTTAAGGTATTGAATTATACATGTCAACAAATAAATTATTTAAAAGATTAAAAAATATTTGTCACAGTGAGTTAGCTACTGAATAAAAATATAGTACAGCGATTGATAGCATTAATGTTAATACTGTAACAATTATCCCAGGTTTTAAGAATTCCATAAAGCTTATTTTAATACCTGATTTTGCCGCTGATTCCAGCACAATCAAATTGGCCATTGCACCAATTATTGTTGCATTGCCAGCCAGTGTCGATGATGAAGCCAGCGCTAACCATATGATGTTGCTGTTGCTGTATTTTAAGGTTGGCCCTAATAGAATAACAAAAGGAACATTGCTGACTATCTGTGAAAAAACCAGACTGACAGCATGTAAAAGGGTTATACTGTGCAGGCTGTTATTAAAGTGGGAAAACTTCAGGAATAGTGACAGGATACCAGCTTTTTCAGCACCTTTGACTACTATAAATAGTGATGCAAAGAACAATAATAAAACCCAGTCTATCTCTTTGATTATTTTTGATGGTTTAATTTTACCCAATAATAAAATTAATGAACTACCAGTCAGTGCAATCAGTGGTATTGATATATCAAGAACGTGATGAAGCAGAAAAAATAATGTGATAAGAATAAAAATTGGAACAGAAAATATCATCGATGACAGGTTATATTCGTATTCATTTTGGCTGTAATGCAGTACGTGCTGTATTTCAAATGTGTGTGAATACATACGTTTGATGCATACTACAATGATAATCATCCCAATAATTGAAATTGGCAGCAGGTGAAGAAGAAAATACAGATAGGGAATTCCTGAATAAATGCCAATGAGCATGTTTTGTGGATTACCTGTGATGGTCATTGCACTGCCTACATTAGAAGCCAATATTTCGGCAATAAGATATGGTTTTGGATCCAGTTGTGCTGATCTGCATATTGATATTATAATGGGGGTAAACATCAGGACAACTGCATCATTAACCAGAAATGCGCTTGCAATACCGGTAGTAAAAGTTATGATCCACAAAAGCTGTAAAGGGGTTCTGGAAAAAGATATAGTTTTTTGTGCAATAAAGGCAAAAAAGCCATCCAGTTCTAAAGTGGCTATGACTATCATCATGCCCAGTAAAAGGGCTATTGTGTTAAAATCAATAGCTGCAATAGCCTCTTCAAAAGAAAGCACTCCCGTTAAAATCATTGCAACAGCGCCAAAATAAGCAGCAGATGGCCTGTCAACATTAACCCATGGAAGGCGGGTAAAAATTATTCCCGAATAAGTTATTATAAATATTATTAATGCAATATAATACATGGCGATAGTTACTGATAAAGAAACCTTAAATTAAAAATGCAGAGGGTTTGTAGTATTCCTCTGCATTTCCTTTAACGTATATGCTGCCCGGCCAGGACTCGAACCTGGACTACTCTGATCCAGAGTCAGATGTGTTGCCAATTACACCACCGGGCAAATTCACATAAACAATCTATAGCACATAGTTTCTGTAAACAAAAATTTTGTCAATAATTTTGATAGTATTCAACCTTCTTTTTGAGCTATTTTTGCCCATGTGTCTTTCAGTGTAACAGTTCTATTAAAAATGAGTCTATCAGTGTTAGAATCAGGATCAACGGTAAAATAGCCCAACCTTTCAAACTGGAAATTAGCGTAAACCTGCGCACCTTTGACAAAAGGCTCTATATAACCAGTGACAACTTTAAGTGAATCAGGATTAATGTAATCCGTAAAATCTTTGCCTTCTTCAACTTCAGATGGATCTTCCTTTGTAAACAATCTATCATAAAGGCGTATTTCAGCAGGCAAGGCATGTTGTGCGCTTACCCAGTGAATGGTGCCTTTGACTTTTCTGCCATCGGGTGCATATCCGTCTTTTGTGTCAGGGTCATAGGTGCAATGAATTTCAGTAATGTTCCCGTTGCTGTCTTTTATAACGTTTACACACTTAATGAAATACGTATAACGTAAACGCACTTCAGCACCAGGTGAAAGCCTGAAAAATTTCTTTGGCGGATTTTCCATAAAATCATCACGTTCAATGTAAAGGACTCTGGAGAATGGTATGTTTCGGGTACCAGCGGCAGGGTCTTCAGGATTATTTATACCTTCAATGTATTCCACCTGATTATCAGGATAGTTAAGTATAATCACTTTAAGAGGATTGAGCACACACATAACACGGTTGGCTTTTTTGTTTAAATCTTCCCGTATGCAGTGCTCAAGCAGTGCGATATCAACCATACTATCCTTTTTTGCAACACCAACAAGCTTTGCAAAATTTTTAATAGAATCGGGAGTGAAACCTCTTCTTCTGAGCCCTGCGATGGTAGGCATGCGTGGGTCGTCCCATCCATTTACAAAGCCTTCCTGCACAAGTCTTAAAAGCATACGTTTGCTCATGACAGTGTAGGTTAAGTTAAGACGTGCAAATTCAATCTGTTTTGGACGTTGGCCTGTCGCTATATGGTCTAAAAACCAGTCATACAATGGACGGTGTACCTCAAATTCCAGAGTACAAATGGAATGCGTTATTCCTTCAATGTAGTCGGATTGACCATGAGCCCAATCATAGGTAGGATAAATGCACCATCTATCGCCCGTACGATGATGGTCCGCATGTTTTATGCGATACATCACAGGATCACGCATATGCATATTGGGCGATGTCATGTCTATCTTTGCACGCAATGTTTTTGAACCATCGAGAAACTCACCGTTTTTCATACGCTCAAATAGGTCTAAATTTTCTTCAACACTGCGGTTGCGGTATGGGCTTTCTTTTCCAGGTTCGGTAGGTGTACCACGCGTTGCTGCAACTTCCTCAGCGCTCATGTCACAAACATAGGCTTTACCATTTTTAATCAAAACTTTAGCCCATTCATACAGTTGTTCAAAATAATCGGAAGCATGTTTAACATCATTATCCCACTGAAATCCTAACCATTGGATGTCTTTCTTTATTGATTCAACGTACTCAATATCTTCCTTTTCAGGGTTGGTGTCATCCAGGCGCAAATTGCATTTGCCATTGTATTTTTGAGCAATTCCAAAGTTAAGGCATATTGATTTTGCATGTCCAATATGAAGATAGCCGTTAGGCTCCGGAGGGAAGCGCGTAATAACTGATGAACAAACATTATTTTTTAAATCTTCGTTGATAACTTCTTCAATGAAATTTGTAGCTTGTGATAGTTCCATAGTAGTATCTTTTAATAAAGTATTTTACATACTGTAGCAAGGAATAAGTTTATTTTGTCAAGACATTATAATTCTTTTATGTAAGCGATAGTTACTGGAATAAGGCTCTGACCCCTTGTTAGGTGTTTGCCGAATCCTTGTTTGTTCTTAGTCATCAACACTTTTGATCGATCATATGCTTTGATTATACGTATTGATGTTAACTTATTATGCTTTGACCTAATTTTCCTGGAGAATTTTGCATTCCCTACATACTCCGCATGATGCGTTATTTTGCCTCACACAGAGCGTACTGATGGCACAGAGATTGTAATACTTTACTTTTATGCACTTTCTTTTGTCCAGACGGCAACATAAGAAAGTGACAAATAAAAATGCCTTGTACTATTGCAATATATGTTATTGTTGCCAGCATGCTGCGGACGCCTTCCTACTAAATACCGGTTGCTGAGTTTATCGAAGCACGCACGCAACTCTAATCGCTTCGACATCCTGTCTCCGCTATCTTTCGTAACTCAGGTATATATGCAATCGTAGGCTCTGACCCTTTTTTTAAGCATTTACCCTCTATTTTCTCCAGTGTTTCTTCTGTGTACTCTGCGTTCTCTGCGTGCGTTTCCATGCTCTGACCCCTTGTTTTGCAAATTTTTTATCAAAATTACAAAATTTTCCCCAATTCTTTTCAATTTTTTCCACCAGAAGCGTTGTATATAATGAAAGCTTTATTTTTCATCTTACTATATATACGGAGGAATACTATGGCTCGGAAATTGCGTGTACAACTACCAGGTCTAACCTACCACATCACGTCCCGCTGCATAGAATGGAAATCTATGTTGCAGGAAGACTACTGTAAAGCTTGCTTTGTGGAAATACTCAACAAAGCGAAAGCTAAATATCACTTTAAACTCATTGCCTTCTGTATTATGGATAACCATATTCACCT
>JARYLT010000001.1 GCA_029907515.1 Spirochaetota bacterium
ATGTATGGTTTCACAGGAAAAAGAGATGAAATACTGGACTGTTAGATTTATTGTGCAGATATGTATTGTGCCTGGCAACGGGGGATTGTGGAAAACACCAACAGGTTATATCGATATTTTTTTGCCAAAGAAAAAAGTTTTGCTTATGTAAGCGATGAGGGAATAGTTAGCATAACTATAATGATACATACAACTCCGGATAAATCTAATGTATGGAAATCTTTGTATGAGGTTTTATAGGGAAAACTACATGGTGCACTGCAAACATGTATCTGCATTGTTTTAGCTTTTCAGGAGTAAATAGTATTTGAAATATAAAAGGCATGTTGTAGTGTGAGTTAAAATAAGCCTTTTTTGTTTGAATTGGAGTATTTTACATGAACAAAAAAAAGATTAATATATTAATTATAAATTATGAGTTTCCTCCCTTAGGAGGTGGGGGAGGTGTTGCAACCTATGACCTGGCATTGGAGTGGGTAAAGACAGCAAATGTGCATGTTATCACTTCATCATTTAAAGGGTTACCCTCCTATGAAAATATTAATGGGATTCATGTGCACAGGGTAAAGATTTTATTTAGAAAATCAAGGGATGCAGCTACATTTATTTCAATGTTTAGCTACCTGCCAGCAGGGTTTATACGGGCATTATCGCTTGCCTTAAAATATAAGTTTGATGTTATCAATACACATTTTGTTGTGCCGTCAGGCCCTTTGGGGTATGCCATTTCAAAATTATTTGGTATTCCTAATGTATTATCATTGCATGGAGGTGATATTTATGATCCAAGTAAAAAGCTGTCACCACACCGCAACCGACTTTTCAAAGCTGTCGTGCGCTTTCTTCTGAACAGGGCTGATGTAATTGTGGCACAATCATCAAATACCCGTAATAATGCAATAGAATACTATGCACCAAAAAAAGAAATTCAAATTATACCGTTAGCCTTCCATCCTCCCGTAATACCACAAACATCACGAAAAATATTGGGTTTGCATGAAAAGGATTTTATATGTATAACTATTGGAAGATTGATAAAGCGTAAATCAATTGATGTCCTTATCAGGGCGATAGCTCTTGTCAATAAGCCCGCCGTTAAACTTCTCATTATGGGAGATGGACCTGAGAGGGAATACTTAGAGGAGCTGGTTAATAAATTGTCATTACTGGACAGGGTAAAATTTTTAGGTTTTGTTGGTGATGAGGAAAAATTTGCCTATCTATCACAATCTGATTTGTTTGTACTTACATCAATGCATGAAGGATTTGGTATTGTGTTTATGGAAGCCATGTATTGCGGATTGCCCATTGTTGCCACCAATCATGGTGGGCAGGTAGATTTCCTTTCCCATGAACAAAATGCATTGCTCATTAATGTTGGCGATACAAAAGGATGTGCTGAAAGTATTATGAGATTTTATAACGATAAAAAGCTCTATACACGCTGTTCTGTGAATAATAAAAAAAAGATTTCAACCTTTTATGCCGAAAATGTAGCAGGTCGGTATATGAATATTTTTTTAAGTCTAATAGATAGAAAATGAAAATTAAAACAGCACTCATTACACAAAATAAGGAATTGGTTCAGGAAGTAAGAATGCTTCAGATTTTAGATGTAAGTGTTCATGGTACTATTAATACTCTTAAAGATGAGGGTTTTGATATTGCATTATTTGATACTGAACAAATTGACATAAGCGATGCACAATTTTATCTTTCAAAGTTACGTAAGCGTTTTCAACAATTACCGGTTATTCTTATTGTACGGGCAGGATATTTAGAATCAATAAACAGGGACTGGTTTTTTGATGATTTTATTGTGTTCCCTTTCAGAAAAGGTGAATTAAAAACACGTATTGACCGTCTAATTGGTTCTGAAATTGAATTAAAGGAATCGGTTATCAAAATTGGCAATATTACCATTGAGCCTGACAAGTATTCGGTAACAGTAAATGATGAGAAGGTAGTGCTGACATATAAGGAATTTGAATTACTAAAATTATTGATGGAAAATAAAGGTGTCGTTTTTACACGTCAGGAGTTACTTTCCCAGATATGGGGTGTTGAGTATATAGGGGGATCTCGGACTGTTGACGTTCATATCAGGAGACTTAGAATTAAATTGGGTGATGAATTCAATAACATAATAGAAACCATACGAAATGTAGGATATAAGTGCAAAGAATAATTGTAGAAATATGCTTGCCAATATGTAAATTACTTAATTAATGTTAAAAAATCTATTATTTACAACGTAGAGAGGATTGAGTGGAACTGTTATGAATCAGTTAAAAAAGATTGAAAAGGTGCTGGAATCAGCCTTACATGAGGATCTTACACCATACTTTGCTCTGGTAAAAGCAATGAGGAAACACTTACCGTTGTTTGGTTCAACAAAACGTATAACTGCTGCATTACTGAAAGAATGCATTGGAGATATCTCAAAGCTTGATATAGCGGAAGTTGCATCATTAAACTTTACAAAAACTTCCGATGGTACTATTATCTTTGAAGATATTAAGGATGGGAAAGCCCGAATATTTATTAATATTGGCAAAAACCACAAAATTACGCCAGGAGACCTCATAAGGGAAATATCAAAGCGTTCAGGGATTGATGGGAAGCTGGTTGGTAAGATTGATATACATTCTACATATTCGTTTATTGAAATACCTGAACAATATGCAGAACTGGTGTTGTTGTCACTTGACAAAGCGCGAATCAAAGGTGTACCAATTGTGGTGGAACCGGCTAAAAAGAAAAAGAAACAATGAGAAGATGACACCTCGATGTCCTATCTGTAAATCATCAAAGTTTAAAAGAATTTCAGAGGATCTGCTACTGTGTAAAACGTGTAGCATTATGTATAATGCCAGTCATTCACCAGCAGTATACTCTACTGATTACTTTGGCCAGGAATATAAAGCACAGTATGGCAAAACGTATGAAGATGATTTTGAGTCAATATATGCTGCATCACTTTTCAGGCTTTCAATAATAAAAAAATATTTGGGAAATAACGTATCTGCAAAAAGCCTTCTTGATATTGGGTGTGCTTTAGGGTTTTTTTGCAAAGCTGCCAGAGATGTGGGGTTTGGTGAAGTTGAAGGTCTTGAAATATCAGAATATGCCGCAAGTTATTGTAAACGCAAATTTAACATCCCGGTTCATATGACAGGATTTGAAGATTTTATTCCTGTAAAGAAATATGATGTGATAACCGCATGGTTTGTGCTGGAACATTTTACTGACCCGTATGCTATGTTTTATAAAATATATGGCATGCTTGAAGATAATGGCATTTTTGCCTGTACGTTGCCATCGTATTTTGGGCCATTATTTTATTGCCAAAGGGACCAGTGGATCAGATCACATCCGCAGGATCACCGTATAGATGTGGCACCATGGAGTGTTAAAAAACTTTTTCAGCAAATTGGATTTTTTAGCGTCAGATGTTTTCCATCGGGCTACCATCCTGAACGTTTAGGAACTATCGCCCAAAAATATAAAAAATTGTATAATACCATTGCAAACCTGCTTTGCTTTTCTGATACTATACTGGTGATAGCATCAAAAAAGCCCCAATAAATTCTTGACACAAAACACAATACGTTTAGAATAGCATTTTTGTTGTGTATTACATAAAAGTTGTGCTATTGTAAACAATACATGTAACGTAGCTGAAAATTCTATATATTTTACTGTAATCATATACGATTTTTACTACTTTGAACTAATATTCTTAACAATGAGGTGGGATGATGAAAAGGACATTTCAACCAAGTGTAATCAAACGATTACGGACACATGGATTCAGGGCAAGAATGAGTACCAGGGCAGGACAGGAAGTATTGCGCAGGAGAAGACAAAAGGGTAGATACAAATTAACTGTTTCTGACGAAAAGCGAAATTCAAAGTAATTCTTGGTAATATCATTATTCCGTGAAAAGGAGATATTCATTAAAGGGGCTGAAGAGATTTAAAGAAGTCATTGCTAACGGAAAAAGAGTATATGGCAAAGGGATGAGAATGATAGTGTATATGAAACCATTACAGGCGGAAGGGAACATGAACAATATATTACAATCCCGTTTTGCCATAGTGGTTACTAAAACCTATGGAAATGCAGTTGAACGGAATAGAATAAAAAGGCAAATTCGTTCCATTTTGGTTACTCTGATGCCCCAGATGCGACAGGGTTTTGCTGTTATTATATTTCCGGACACCACCTGTAAGGCTATGCAATATAATCATCTTGTTGTATCAGTTAAACAAGTATTGCTTAAATCAGGAGTACTAAAACAGTGAAGATAAATATGGTTACCATACCGGTAGTGTTAATAAAATTATATAAACTTGTGATTTCACCGGTATTACCCAATGCTTGTAGATTTTATCCAACGTGTTCTCAATATGCAATTGAGGCATTGACCAGGTATGGGCTTTTCAAGGGTGGTTTTTTATCAATTAAAAGGATACTTCGCTGTCATCCATTTTGTGATGGTGGGTATGACCCTGTCCCCTGATTATCATTTTTAAGTTCAGAAAAATATTCCCTTCCTGTTATCTCCTTTCCACGGTATGCTAGTATATATATGTGGTATTGTTGTACCTGAGTAAAAAATTTATCAAGAGGTTGTCATGGAAAAAAGGGCTTTAATTGCTGTGTTATTATCTTTAGGTGTATGGATACTGTGGTTTTATTTATTTCCGCCACAGGAAAAAACACCTCCGGTCCCGGAAAAAAGTGCTGAAACTGCAACAGTGCAAACTGAAGAAATACAAAAACCTGAAATTTCTGTAGTTTCAAAATTTCAGCAAACTTTTACAAAAAAGGAAGAAGTTACCATTGATGCAAAATACTATACAGCAGTACTTTCCAATGAGGATGGACAATGTACATCGTTTATTGATAAAGTAAGAAATATAGAATTAATTGTAACTAAATCAAAATTTGATGCTAAAGGTTTTTTTGATTTCCCTGTTCATTTTTCAACGGGTGAGTTTTTGCATGCTAAGGATATACCTCCTGCATTATGGAAAATGCAAAAAGATGCATCAGCAGTGCGCTTTTCCACAGTTGCTATCGTACAAAAAAATCCACTGGAAATTTCAAAGAAATTTACGTATAACGAAACAGGACAATATTTTGTTGTATCGTATGCTATCACTAATAAAGGACAGGGTGAATTTACATTTCCTGAAGGGGGTGTAATATTTTCCCCATCTGATTTTTTAGGGCCATCAATGGATTTTGATAATTCATATAATGAGTTACATGGTATCTATTATATTAATGATAGTTTTGAAAAAGCGCGTAAGGGTGGCGGATTTTTTTCAGCACCAGAAGACCTCAAGAGGGAAAACGGTGTGGTACAATGGGCTGGCATAATGAGCAGGTATTATCTGTTAATTATGATACCACAGGGTTTTGCTGGCTCAGGTGTGGTATATGATAACAGGAAGCATACGGGTTTCAGGACGGGTATTGTGGTACCGGTCAAACCACTGAAACCTGGTGAAACAATAACACATGAATTTAAAGTATATGTTGGTCCAAAAAATAAAGATAAGCTTCTTGCTGTTGACAAGCACATTGGTGATGCTGCGGATGTCAGCAAGTGGATTGAACCTATCAGGGACTTTATGATGTGGTGCCTGCTTGAAATAAACAGGCTGATAGGAAATTTAGGGTGGTCACTGGTAATATTTTCTGTTATTACAAAAATAATGTTTTTACCATTGACTCAACGCTCCACGGAATCCATGAAGAAGATGCAGGAATTGAATCCTGTGATTCAGGAATTGCGTGAAAAATATAAGGATAAGCCTGATGTTTTGAATAAAAAGATAATGGAAGTTTACAAAAAGAATAAAGTGAATCCAATGGGTGGTTGTTTGCCGCTGCTTTTGCAGATGCCTTTCTTTTTTGCACTGTACAGCGCTCTGATAAATTCAGTAGATTTATGGCAGGCGCCCTTTATTTTGTGGATAAAGGATTTGTCATTGCCTGATACAATTTACAGGATAGCTGGATTTAATATTAATATTTTGCCCCTGGTTATGACAGGAACAACATATCTGCAGCAAAAGATGTCTTCAGCCGAAGTCACTCAGCAACAGAAGATGTTAATGCTCATGCCGTTAATATTTATTGTTATCTTCTGGAATATGCCCTCAGGGCTGGTATTGTACTGGATTATGCAAAATGTATTGCAGATAGGCCATCAGATGCTTATTAATAAAATTGGCAAAAAAAAGTAATACAAATTTTTGTGTGAAATGTGAGGATTTTATAAGTACATTATCTTCAGGAAAGTTACCCATAGTCGTTACAACCACCATGCGAAGTGGTTAATATATTAATGAGGTTATGCAGATAAGCGATTTTATTAGATCATTTTGATGAACATGTTATACAGTATTTGAGATTAAAGTACTAAGGTGAAATATTTATAATTAAAAGGAGGGAAGATACATCACCATACAAACAAGTGAACTATTATTATCAAAGTTTCGTAGGAGGCGTGAACATGAAGGTGTTAGATATTGAAGGGAAAACTGTTGAAGAAGCAACGAAGAAAGCCTTATCATTATTAAAAATTAATGATATGAACAAAATCAATATTGAAGTGCTGGATGAAGGGAAAAGCGGGATCTTTGGTTTTGGCATATCACGCCCTGCTAAAATACGAGTATATTACCAACAGGAAGATGATATTGGCCAACAGGCAAAGGAAATTATTGAAAAGATTTTGATGCTGATGGAAGTTGACGCAAAGGTTAAAGATTATAAGGAAAGCGAAAATAAAGTATATGTTGAACTGGAAAGCTCAAGTTCGGGATTAATTATAGGTAAAAAAGGGAAAACCCTGGAGGCATTGCAGTTTATGGTTAACCTTCTGGTCAATAAAATGACCAATTCAGAAAAAAAGATCATACTTGATATTGAATCATACAGGGCAAAAAGAGAAAAAGCGTTGCGTAAATTATCCAAAGAAATTGCATTGAAAGTTGCCCGAACGGGTAAGCCATGGACGTTAGAACCCATGAATCCATTTGAACGGCGGCTTATACATTTGACATTGCAAAATGATTCAAAGGTTACCACCAAGAGTGAGGGACAGGGCATTTACAGAAAGGTAAAAATTATGCCTGTGGAAAAAAGGTAATGCAGATGGATGATACGATATGTGCTCCCGCAACTCCGCCGGTACATTCACCAATAGCCATTATACGGATAAGCGGCCCTGATTCATTACGGGTCGCTTCTTCTATATTCAGGGCACAACAGCATACACAGAAATTTATTCCGCGATATGCGTATTATGGTATCATTCATGATAACAATGAAGAAATTGATGATTGTATTGTAATCTATTATAAAAGCCCGCAAAGCTACACAGGTGAGGACATGGTGGAAATATTCTGTCATGGCAATCCGATCATAGTAAATAAAATAATTAATTGTATTGTTGCACTCAATGTGCGGATAGCTGAACCAGGTGAGTTTACCAGACGTGCATTTTTACATGGCAAGATGGACCTGACCGAAGCTGAGGCTATAAACCATATTATCGCTGCACGCAGTGAATGGGAGATAGCAACTGCAATACAGCAAAAGCATGGATCACTGAAAAATGCAATCAATGATATTAAACAGCACATCATTGAATTAAAAGCAGATATTGAATGTGCTATTGACTTTGTGGATGAGGATATTGAGATTATATCGTTTGAAAATGCACAGCAAAGGATGCACACGATAATTAATAAAATACAGGACATTCTTAATAGATGCAGGATTGGCCAGCACCTTTCTCACGGCATTGATATTGCAATTGTTGGGAAGCCCAACGCAGGTAAATCCAGCTTTTTGAACTGTATACTCAATCATGAACGAGCAATTGTGTCAGATACGCCAGGGACAACCCGCGATGTGATAAAAGAATCGGTTTCAATTAAAGGTATTCAATGCAACTTGCTTGATACAGCTGGTATACATAAAAAAGCAGATGGGATTGAACTTTTGGGTGTGCAGCGCAGCTACAGGCTGATAGATGAGGTGTCTCTTATAATTTTTATCATTGATGCTGTGACAGGCATGACTTCTGACGATGAACACATCCTGGAATTGATTAAGGAAAAACCGTTTATACCAGTCATTAATAAAACTGATATTGCACCAAAAGAATCAATAGCAATAATTCAGGATGCCATTGATCAAAAAGGAATTGTCTTTTCTGCAAAAACAGGCTATGGTATCCCTGCACTGGAGGATGCAGTATATCAATGTATCAGGTCACAGTATGTTGAATACAAAAATTCATTTATTGCCGACATTCGTATGATTCAGTTACTGGAACAGTCTCTGGTATATGCACAGGAAGCGCTTCACCAGATGGCTATCAGCAGCCCACATGAAATTGTTGCATCAGCGCTTCAAAATGTTATCGATACAATAGGAGCGGTCACTGGCGAAATATCTGTTGATGATGTTCTGAATTCAATTTTTTCACGCTTTTGCATTGGCAAGTGATGTTACAACAGTATGAATAAATTATTAATAATAACGACCATTATACTGGTGGCGATAGTTCCTGTAAAAGCCCTGCCTGATGTCAGTGAAGACAGTAAACGAATATACTGTAATGGCAATTCACTCAATATTATAGAACAGTATGAAAAAGAAATAGTATCAGGGAAAGCATATCCCGCATTAATTCTGGCAGATAGTCATCATATACTTCAAGTTGCAGGTATCAATAAAACATTAATGTTGCTCAAAGAATTAATTAGGAGTGCTAATACAGATGCTGAAAAATTTTATGTTCAAGATATTACTACTCTACTTGAAGAACTAAGTAAAAAAGATACTACAAAAGCTAACAATCGATGGGATATATACGATAATATCAAAGAAAGAATGCCAAGAAGCATTACATCCCTTCAATGCACAAATAACGCTTGTTTTTTATCCGGTAAAAATAAGATACGAGTATCTCAATATCATAGTGGTTTTATCCCTGTTAAGCAATTTACCCAGGATTATAACACCATTGGCCTTTGCAGTGGGTCTTTTAAAGCCACTGTACCTGTTACACTCAGGATTTATTCAAATATGGATTATGTATGTTATATTAACGGTAAAAAAATATGTGTAAATGCTCTGACAGATAAGAAAAAGCTGTTGCGAATGTTTCATATAGAATCTGAAGAAGGTTTTACGGTTGCACTATATTATAAACCAGTAGAAAACATGTTCTTGAAAATACAGTTTTATGATGATACCAACCAGATAATACATTTACCTGATACAGAAAACACATTTTATCATGATGTCCGGTGGTATGAATCATATTATGAATATGAAAATCAATTACTTACACAATATAACAATCAACGTTCTGGCGAAGCAGCTTTCCAGTTAGCACTGTTTTATGAATCGCTGCAAAGCATAGAAGCATTAAAATATTATAAAGAAGCTCTCCAATCAAACAATGAGTTTATAGCCTGCAGATTCTTAGGTTTTTTGCTGGAACATGAAAACAAGGTTCCGGGATCTGATGTAGTAATGCAAACTGTACTTAAAAAAAATAATGAAAAATATACATCAGTATTATGGCAAAATTACTATGATTATATTTATAAACGGAAATCTTTAGATGCTTTTCATGTGTATTATTTGCCTTTACTGACTCACCTGCTGCTTCGAGAAAAAGATGTACTGATTAAAAAAGGAGTCAATCTTGAACCTTTGCTTGAACAGTATCCTTTCAGTAACGATCTTAGCTATATAGTTGCTAAAATTGCTGCTTACCATGACATTACAAAAGCTATTAGTGTATTAGAATCAATACAAGAACCAGATGACAAAGAAATAGATTTATTGATACAATGGTATGAACAGAATGAGCAGCACGAATCGATAGTATCTATTGTTGAGAACAATAATATAGATAGATATTTTGATAATTATATACATGCCCTCATAGCATTAAAGAGATACAATGATGCAAAAAGTGCCTTGTTTAAAAGAATAGCTCAGGGTTTTGATTCACATGCATATGCCTTACTGGCAACAATAGCTGACCTTGAAGATTCTGATGGGAGTATGTACCGGCAGAAGCATGAGGTGATAGTTTCCGGCATACCATGGCATAGTGATTATATGAAGAGTGTATTTGATGATTATGTGAATAAAACTGTTTTTTCACGATTGGCCTTTGAAACTATCCACAGAAAATCGTTTGGGCTATTGTATTCCTGCTACGCATTAAGAATTATTGATAACACTGCATATTGTTCTCTTTATGACCTGTATTATGCGAATAACCTGTCACAGATAAATGATTATACTTTTTCTAAAGATGTAACAATAACAGGATCTACAATATATCTGGTCAGTGAAAACGGAAAGATTGAAAAAAAAGAAATAAAAAATATAGACAATTCATTTCAAAAGGGCATTAAAGCATGTTTTGATAAAAACCAGAATACCTATATTCTGGTAGAATTATCATTTATGATACACAAGAAATTACCGGTAATACACATCCAGCAGAATTATAATCTATCACAATTTGATATGGACATTATTGTTATTGATCCACAGGGCAATCCTACAATTACATCAGTAATGAAGGGCAATATTTCGAAAGGCGAGAATGGCATACAGCACATCAGATTTAATGCTGATGAGCTATCGACACATCATAACAGGAATTTTATGGTGATAGCACTTACACCTGAAAACCTGATTGAATGGATTAATGAAGAAAGTGTACATTTCAAAATTGCAGATTATTTTGTTACTGATACTGAATTAAACGGCAAGGTAGTTGAAGACAAGGTAGCAGAGCTTATGGGAAAATTGAAACAGTATACCATACATCCTAATCCTTATACAAGCACATCGTTTTTACAGTTTGTGGGTTTAGGGAAAGGCACACAACTTGATGCAATACTGTATTCACGGTATATGCTGGCAAAAAATGGAATCATGTCATATATTGCGCTTGGTTGTTCAAGTTCAAACAAATTTACTGAAAAGCTCAATAAGGATAATGGGTTATTCTTTGATACAGTGCTTCTGTATATACCGCTTTCCACTGAAAAAGGGATATGGTTTACCTGTGATGGCGCATATCCCTCTTCTGATAAAATTAATATTAATAATATTCTACTTGTTGTTGGTGATGAGATTATTCTAAAATCTAAAAATAATTGATACTACTTAGCTAACTTTTTTGCCAGTAATTTTTTCTTTCTTTTGAGTCTTCGTTTTGCGCGTTTACGCTTAATGCGTGGATTATACTGCTTGCTCATAAATTATTTATCCTCCCTGAAATTATTACATAACACAGAAAAAATGATATCAGCTAATGTCAACTGATTTTTTATATTCCCCGGATTTCACAAAAGGTAGCAAATGTTTTTACAAACTGCTGGAATGAGTATAATATATCTTTGGGGTAAGGTTTAACTGTATGAAGTGATTCGTCAAGTGTGTGCTGGTTATGAAATTGCTGAAGATAATAATATTTTACAGTACCCACACGCTCTTTTATACTTTGAAGATCTTCAATAGTAACAAATCCTGGTACACAGGTTGTCCTTAGTTCAAAAGTTATATGGTGTTCTTTGAGTAGAGCAATAGATTCCATGATTAAATCAAATGGTAATTTTGTTTTTGTCAATACTGGATATTTTTCTGGTGATGTTTTAATATCTATTGCTACATAGTTAACCAGCTTTTGCGATAGTAATTTTTTCAACACTTGAGGCTGAAATCCATTAGTATCCAGTTTAACTTTTAAGCCTGTTTCTTTAACTTTTTCTAAAAAGGTAACTATACCCTTAGCAAGTGTTGGTTCTCCACCAGTAATGACAACACCACCAATAAGGTGCTTTCGTTTTTGGAGAAATTCCAGCACCTCATGGTTTGAATACTGTTGTAAATTACAATCATTGCACGCCAGGGATGCATTATGGCAGTAAAGACAGCGTAGATTGCATCCACCGGTAAAAAGGACAGTGCTGATAACCTGCGGAAAGTCAATGAGTGAGGTTTTTTGAATACCCCGAATATTCATGTGTTGCTACCTTAAATAATTCATCTTTCATAAACTCTTTTCTTTCATGAAATTCTTCCTGTTTACCTTTATTCCACTGATTAACTGGCCTGAAATACCCAACAACCCTTGAATATACTTCAACAGGTATCTTTTTTTCGTGGTGCTTTTGCATTACATAACCCCCGTTTAAAATTGTAAAAAAATATAAATTTTTTACTGCTGTACCTGTGCTTCAATCTGCAATGGCTTACTATCTTCAATTTCGACATCTATACCAAACATCTCAAGTTCTTCTTTTGTATGCTCATATGGACAGAATTTATGATTGCCCGGTATATACCCATGAACAGGGCAAATACTGAATGTTGGCGTAATGGTAAAATATGGTATATGATAGTTGTAAGCAATAGTCTTAACCAGAAGTTTAACCATCTGCGGATCATCAATCTTTTCACCGATAAAGCAATGAACTACTGTACCCCCGGTAAATTTTGACTGCAACTGATCCTGATGATCCAGTAAATCAAATATATCATGAGCAAATCCTACTGGAGGATGAATTGAGTTGGTGTAATATGGTTCGTTTTTGCCGGATGTTATGATGTCCGGAAATCTATTCTTATCATGGCGGGCAAACCGGTAACTTACTCCTTCGGCAGGGGTTGCTTCCAGATTATATAAATTGCCCGTTTCATGCTGATAGGTGGTAATTTTATCCCGCATAAAGTCCAGAACCTGAGCAGTAAACTCTTTACCTTCTTCAGTTGTTATATCCTGACCTAAAAGATTGATGCAGGCTTCGTTCATACCAACAAGGCCAATCGTTGAGAAATGATTAACCCAGTATTTTTTAAATCGTTTATATACATCTCGCAAATAGAACTTTGTATAAGGATAAAGATTATTGGCAGTAAAGTTTTCCAGAACTTTACGCTTAATTTCCAATGAATTTCTTGCTAAATCCATTAAATGAGATAGGCTTTCAAAAAATTCATCTTTGGTTTTGGCAAGATATCCAAGACGCGGCATGTTGATAGTTACCACACCAATACTTCCGGTTAGCGGATTTGCACCAAAAAGTCCGCCACCACGCTTGCGCAATTCTCTGTTGTCAAGTCTAAGACGGCAGCACATGGAACGTGCATCATCCGGATCCATATCCGAATTTACAAAGTTTGCAAAATAGGGTATGCCATATTTTGCAGTAATTTCCCATAGCAGGTTTATTGCAGGATTATCCCAGTCAAAATCTTTAGTTATATTGTACGTGGGTATGGGGAATGTAAAAATTCGATGGCGGGCATCGCCTTCAAGCATGCATTCAGCAAATGCGGTATTGAAAATATCCATCTCTTTCTGAAACTGTGCATATGTTTCGTTCATGAATTGTCCGCCAATGATCACATGTTCATCAGCTATAGAGTGGGGAACAGTAAGATCAAGTGTGACATTGGTAAACGGGGTCTGGAATCCTACACGGGTGGGTATATTCATGTTAAAAATAAATTCCTGCAGGCACTGTTTTACACCTGCATAATCCAGGTTATCGTAGCGTATGAATGGAGCCAGATACGTATCAAAGTTTGCAAAGGCCTGGGCACCGGCTGATTCACCCTGCAGGGTATAGAAGAAATTAACTATCTGTCCCAATGCACTTCTGAAATGTTTTGCAGGTCTGCTTTCAACTTTGCCGGGGACACCACCAAAACCGGTTAGCAAAAGGTCACGTAAATCCCAGCCGACGCAGTATGCTGAAAGCAGGCCTAAATCATGTAAATGCAGATCACAGTTAACATGTGCATCTCTGATTTCGGGAGGATAAATTCGTTCAAGCCAGTATTTAGCGGTTACTGCAGAAGCAATGTGATTGTTTAAACCCTGCAACGAATAGCTCATATTGCTGTTTTCGTTCACACGCCAGTCCGATCGGTCAAGGTAATCTTCGATAAGCTGAATACCTTCATTTAAAAGGCTTTTCCCTTCACGTATTTTGCGGTGCTGCTCACGGTACAGAATATAGGCTTTTGCAACTTTTGCATGACCTTTTTCTATGAGCATCTTCTCAACTAAATCCTGAACATTTTCAACTGTTGGAATATGTTCGCCCTTATATAAAAGTGACAATATATCAACAACCGATTCAGCAATTTGAGCTGCAGTATTTCTATCAGTGCCACCAACAGCGCGGGCAGCCTTGAATATTGCTTCTGTAATCTTTTCTATATTAAAAGGAACTATCCTGCCATCCCGTTTTCTTATAAACTGGGGGCTAGCTTTTGAATCTGTCATATAAAAACTCCGTAAACGGTGAATTAGTATGAATGATGAAAAAAACTATAATGCAATGGTTAAGGATTGCTTGCTGCTGGTATTTTTAAAAAACAGTGACATACTGAAACAAAAAAGTCAATAATTTTATGTCACATAATAAAAATAATTTGCTATACATATATTAGTATAAATATGTATGTATATTCTTTAGTCAAGAAAAAATTAAATGGTAAAATTTTATTATTTTTCCGATAGTATAGTGATATTAATCAGTAAAATATAAAAGGTAAAGCTATGAGAATAAATAATGTAGCGATAGTTATATATTTAAGTGTTATTATGGCTTTGGGCATGGCTATGGGGATGGTATATTCAGATGATAATTCACTTTTCTCAACTCTTGCGATAGCTCCTGAAGATGTGCCTCAAGGCTTTATATTTGGGAAAATACCTAATTTTGCAAAGAAGGTGTTCACTGGAAATCCATGTATTGTGAATTCAGATGGAATACGATTTTTAGCTTCCAAATTATATCCGGAAGGTAATGCTGCAAATATCAAGGGTATGTATGTTGCAATCATGGCTTCTGAATCAAGGCCGTACGGAGATGATCTGGTGTACTATCTGCTTGTTTTTAAAGATAGTAAAGCAGCTTCAGTTGAAATAAAAAAACTTCAGGATTATTATCAGTACAACAAAGACAGAATAGTCCTCATTACAAAAGACAACATTGCGCTATTGCTCTTTGCTGATGATGTAGATAATTATAAATATATTGCAGAGTTGGGACAGAAATTACAGGAAAGACTCAACTAATAAATATTTTTTGTGATGAGCATCTCTTCTAATTCATCTGCTTTTGCTGCAATATAAAATAGTGATTTCATAAATCGCTGTGGATCACAATCTTTTAGCAAAAGAGAATTCCTTAAAATCAATGTGTCATTGAGCAATGCCAGGGCGCCATAATCAAGTGTACTGTTGAGCTTCAGTGCAAACTTGTACAGCTCAAATGATTCATTTTTTATAGTTCCTATAACTGAATAGTAATTTACAATCCTGTCTCCTGACTCATCTTTGTTCAGAGTAATTAAAATTTCCTGAGATCGGTCATTCTCAAATTCAATGGTTGTGGTATATGCACCCTCTTTTGTTTTATGAAATTTTAACTGAAATTCGGAAGCAATTGCTGCAATAAATCCATCAAATAATTCCATACATCACCTTTTACTGTAATAATTTTTTAGGCCAATAGTTTCTGAATATGCTCATACTGTAATGGTTTATGGGCATAAAAAACCATGGTCTGATTTTGTTCAATAGCACTTTTTATATTATTAATGTCTGGCGTATCTGTACCTGCAGGATGGCTTAAAGCCATGTACATTTGCTTTTGTGTATTGTCAAGAATTTGTGCATGTGAGGTGAGTGTTTCATGTATTGCTTTCATTGATGCTGTATCATTATTTTTTGCTGCGTTTCCCAATTGCTCAATGAGCTTTGTTGTTTCCTGCAATGTGTCAGATTGAGGAATATTTGGAACAGAAGCTGAACCTGGTGAAAGGCGAGTAAAATAATTATGTATAGTTGCAATTTTAGCAAGGATTTCATTGTGGTCCTGAGGTGTAAATGCTTTCTGTATAAGTTCATAGGATATGTTTATAGCCATGGTAACAAGCTGATGGGCTTCGCTGATAATGGTATAGGCCGAAATAGCTTTTTTCAGTGAAGGATAAACCCGTATAGATTCCACTGGTTGCTGTAGTTGAATACTTGCTTTTTTATGAGTAGCCAGTGATGCTTGTGGTACTACAGGTATGGTATTTGTTATTCTCATAGTTGCCCCCGATCAAATAAAAATGTATAGTATGTATACGATAATGTCAACAAGTATTTCTGGTGTATGTTTTGGCCATTTAGGAATTACCACTTTATAAGAGGTAGCCATATATTCTGCTGTAGATACTTCAATGGATGAAAATAACACAAGAATGGCATGGTGACAATAGTATGAGCGCTTTGGATGAAGTATCTTAGCCTGCTGGAGTGTGGCCATCTCTGTTAAGGAAAGAAAGTGCTTCTTTAATTTACTTTGGGATAGCAATGACTTGATATGCTAAATTTAATTTATTAATAAAATGGATAAAAAACAATATTGAAAATTAGGTAATGGTATTGTACTATTGCAGTAATTATGTTGTACGTGATTATTGATTTAAAAGGTGTTTTCAATCATACTATATCCTTGCCGTATTTGGTAAAGGGATAAATATTATGGTAGAGTTTTTATGAAAAAATTAGTAAGTATACTCTGTTGTATATGTATGATGAGTAGCATTTCATGCAAAAAGAAAGAAGAAAACAGAATACCCCGTGAGCAAATTCAGATTGATGGGGCACATGATTATTCATTAATATTTAAAGATATCATAGACAAAGAAAAAAAGGAACAACAACGGTATAAAAAAGGTCCCTTTGATGAATAAGCTCATTGAAATCCCTAAAGAGAGTTTAATTACCTATTGTCTGAATATACCACGGCCAGTAATGGAATCATTTATCATCAGGGAAATCGTGAATCCTTTATGCAATGGTCATTCTACATTGTATCAAAAGCATTTTTCACTGTTTCATGCATTATACAGTATAAAAAATAACCCTGATTACTTTAACTATATGGTACATATTCATCCAATGCAAATAGTTATCAGGAACTATCCTGTAAATAATAAATGCATTGACTATAATCCCTTGACAGATAGTTTTTGTGGAAATCAAACCGTGGATGGAACATACTGTCCATTTCACTATACTTTTCATGCACCCTTTAGAGGGGATATGATATATGATCCGCTCAATGAGTTTTACAGTGACCCGTACAATATTAATTACGAATTTTCGGATGAATTAAAAAAAATATATAGTGGCTTTACAAAATATATTATTAATCGCAGGAAGGTTGAGCAGGCTCTATCATTTTTTTCATTTAGCGCTATGGAGCATTGTAATAAGGCATTACTACAAAAACGTTATCGTGAACTCGTGAAGAAATATCATCCTGATCATTACCAAGGTGATACAACAATGATTAAGGAAATTAATGCACACTATACCCTTTTAAAGGAAATTTTTGTAGTATAATACTATATGAAGTGGCATTCATAAATATGATTTTTTTTGTAGCATTTTTAATAGTGAGCATACTAATGAACTTATAAAAGTATTTACTAAAACTGTATTGTTAAAAAGTTATATGTGGTATAAGCGATAGTTACCATTATAAAGGAGTATACTATGAAAAGAAGAGCATTCCAGATTATTCCAGTGTTAGTTCTGACAGGTGCCGTGCTTTTTGTGTTTAATAATTTTTCCTGTTCCAATAGCGGCCCATCGGCGTTTGGCAATAGCAGCAGTTCACCCCTGAAAGGAGACCAGGAAACAGCACGGGCTATTGAGATTCAGGATACATTCAGAAAAATATATGAATTATACAAGGACAGAGTGGTATTTATTACTACTGAGCAGGTTGTTGAGTTGCCGCCAAATCCATTCTTTGATGATCCTTTTTTCAGGCAGTTTTTTGGTGTACCCCAGCAGAAATCACGCAAGCAAAAACGAAGTGGTTTGGGCAGTGGATTTGTGCTATCCAGTGATGGATATATTTGCACAAATTATCATGTAATAGCCAATGTTGACTCAGTTAAGGTTAAAGTGAAAAATAAAGACTATAAAGCTACAGTAGTTGGTTATGACCAGCGTACCGATTTAGCATTGCTGAAAATTAATCCTGATGAAAAACTGGAACCTGTATTTTTAGGTGATTCTGATCAGGTAAAGGTTGGTGATTGGGCTATTGCTATAGGGAACCCATTTGGCCTTGACAGAACATTTACGGTTGGAGTCATAAGCGCAACAAGCCGCAAAGATGTTGATATGATGGGGGGTTCCCAGTCACATATTCAAACAGATGCCGCAATTAATCCGGGAAATTCCGGTGGACCACTGGTAAACATTAATGGTGAGGTTATTGGAATTAACAGGATGATCTATTCGCAAAGTGGTGGTTACATGGGAATCGGTTTTGCTATCCCTATTAATACAGCAAAGGCGGTACTTGAACAGCTTAAAAAATACAAGAAAGTAAAAACGGGGTACATAGGTGTACAGATAGTACCTTTAACAGAAGAGTATGCAAATGAATTAGGACTTAAGAATACAGAAGGTGCACTGGTTGGTGGTATTATGGAAGACAGCCCTGCAGAAAAGGCAGGGATCCAGCCAGGTGATGTAATATTATCAGTTGATGAAAAACCCATTAAAACCTATGAAGATCTGGTGGAAATCGTAAGCAAAACACCAATTGGCAAAACCTTAAAAATTGGTGTCTGGCGTAATAAATCTAAAATATATCTGTTTGTAACTGTTAAGGAAAGACCATAAATGTTTTATAGTGTATGCAATTAACAATAAGTGATAGATAACTGTATGGATCATGGATAATAAATATCGTTACATAGTAATAATAGCAGGGATAGTAGCGATAGTATATATAGTATTTCGCTATATTATCCCGCTATTATTTAAATTATTGGGTATAATTGTAAGTTTTGTTGCTTACAGTATTGCTATCGTGATAGCTATAGCAATTGTTATACTTATCATTGGCTATGTAGCACGTATCTATAAAACTCATACTATGTAAAAATAGTTGACGTATATAGAATAATAAGAGGGATATCATGCATATTTCTCTTTGCTAAGTAAACAGTTATTGATGATTTCAAAGCAGTGAGGAAACCTTACAAAATACCATAGTGATAGTAGGGGCTGTACCAAAAGAGGTCGTTGAGTAAATTTTGCAAACATTATATTGTAATACTCGCTCATTTCGATACAATTTTGCCACAAAATCTGGCAAAATTACTCAATGAGCGTTACGAAATTTGTATCGAAACTACTTTTAGGACAGCCCCCTTGATGTAACAATAGATTACATTTTTTGAATGATATGCATGAAATCATGTTTTAGACGGAGTATATAGTGTGAAAGAACAAATAAAAATCTGGCTGGATAAAACTAAGAACATCATCAATGTATATATCAACGATGTGCGTACATGGTTTTATGGTATTATTGCGGTATCAATCATTGGAGGACTGCTATTTGGATATATTGTAGCTCAGGTGCAGAATTGTCTGGGAATAGACAACCTGAAACGGTTTCAGCCAAGTGTTCCTACAAAACTGTATGATGTTAATGGGGAACTTATTGCCGAGCTTTTCCAGGAAAAAAGAGATCTGGTGTCTTTTGATGAACTTCCAAAAACGCTTATCAAGGCATTTGTAGCAACTGAAGACCAGGACTTTTATGCACACATTGGCATAAGTCCTATGGCTATGGCTCGGGCAATGGTGAAAAATATTATCTCCTTAAAGATTGTTCAGGGTGGTTCTACCATCACACAGCAGCTTGCAAAACGGCTTTTTACTTCTGGAGAACGAACATTCACAAGAAAAGCACTGGAGCTTGTATTAACACTGCAAATAGAAAAACGTTTCACCAAAGATGAAATTTTGGAGATGTACTTTAACCAGATATATTTAGGGCATGGCTGTTATGGCATTGCATCTGCAGCAGAATTATTTTTTAATAAAGAAGTTAGGTTTTTGAGCCTGGCGGAAGGTAGTGTGTTAGCTGCGTTGCCTTCAGCACCTGGAAGGTATTCACCTTTTATGAATACACGCAATGCCTATTATAAAAACTGGGATATTTTAAACAGGATGGTTGATTGTGGCTTTTTAACAAAGCAGAAGGCAGAAACAGTCTATACCTCTTTCTGGCCTCAATATGTAGATGCAATTAAAACAGAATTTCCTACAAAAACAGCGTATTCCAGAATAATTGATAATGCACCTTTTTTCACTGATTATGTCCGACAGATTTTGATTTCCCGGTATGGCAAGGATGTGGTATATAATGAAGGACTTCAGGTGTATACCACACTGAATTTGAAGCGTCAGCGTGCAGGAGAAAAATATTTAACAGAAGGCTTGATAAAACAAAATGAGGTATCAGCACGGGCAAACCAGTACATGTCAGGAGCTGTTGACAGGGGTTTATTTTCTGTATACCAGCAGTTGGGCATGCTTTTTAACCTTCCAAGAGTTATAGTAAAAAGTGATACCGAAACTATATTTAAAAAATTCATGGTAGATAACCTCCTTGATGAAATGGAGCTTGTATCGTTATTATGCAATGCAGATGCCATTCATAATGATATAGAAAAATTTCATGTAGTGACCAGTGGCATTTCAACTTCTTTAAAGGTTGAAGGTGCTTTAATTGCAGTGGAACCAAAGACTGGCTATATCACCACAATGATTGGTGGTTCTGAATTTGCAGTAAGTAATCAGTATAACAGGGCAATTCAAGCACGACGCCAGCCTGGTTCAGCGTTCAAGCCTTTTGTGTATGGAGCTGGTATTGAATCTAAACTCATTAATGCTGCCATGGCATTGCCCGATGCACCAATTGTGGATATTGATGCACAGGGAAGCACCTGGAGCCCTGATAATTATGAAGGTGAGTTTTCCGGTATGGTGCATTTGCGAAGAGCTCTTGCTGCATCAATTAATGTCATCTCTGTACGTATTTATGATATTATTGGTGCTGATACTATCATAGATTTTGCTTCAAGAGTATTAAAGGTTTCCCCAACACGATTTCATCCGGGGCCTTCACTGGCGTTGGGTAGTTCGGAACTGACTCCCTTTGAAATGGTGACCGGATATGCAATATATGCAAACCGGGGAAGGGATGTTATACCATTTGCAATACGGTATATTACTGATAGAGATGGCAATGAGATAGAAAATATTGAAGAGGATATTGGCAACATCATTGCTGCTAAAGAAGCAGATGGATCAATACAGATAGTGCCTGAAAATGTTAACTATGTCATGACTTCACTGCTGCAAAGCGTTGCTGAAAGCGGTACTCCTACTGAAGCACTGCGCGTTGTGGCAAAATTTGATAAAAAATGTGCTGGAAAAACTGGAACAACACAAAACTGGACAGATGCATGGTTTTGTGGATTTACGCCTGATATTGCTGCAGTAGTGTGGGTGGGGTATGATAAACCTTTTATGTCACTGGGAAGGCATCAGGCAGGTGCAGCTGTAGCAGCGCCAATATGGGGCCATTACATGCGTGAAGTATATAATGGCATGCCCGATCCACAGTGGCCTGCTGCACCTAAGGATGTTTTTTATGGGGCAACCTGTAAATATTCAGGATGTGCACCGGGTCCAAATTGTAATGAGTTAATCAGCGATTTGATGATACCAGGTGGGACGCCAAAGTGTGTGTGTAATGGTGTTCATTATAAGATGAAATCAGTTTTTGAACGGTATATGGAAAAAGAGGGCCTGAAATACGAAGAATAGTATTTTAAAAAATGGCAACAATGCTCCTGCCTATCGCATAAAAATAAAATATTTTATTCTTGATTTTATAATTTTTGTGTGCTACTATTAATAGCTTGTAGGTTATATTATTGCGGGTTAATTTACATATGAGGGTATCCTATGTTTAAAGTGGGTGATAAGGTTGTTTATCCTTTGCATGGGGTTGGCATTATAGAG
Source organism: Spirochaetota bacterium (assembly GCA_029907515.1). GTDB lineage: Bacteria > Spirochaetota > UBA4802 > UBA4802 > UB4802 > UBA4802. The sequence goes on from JARYLT010000001.1 coordinate 21,993, forward strand.
GCTATCGAAAAAAAAGTAGTATTAAGTAAACGGAATGAATTTTACATTATAACCATTATTAATAGTGGGATGAAGGTAATGATTCCCACTGAGAAAGCTGAATCAATAGGGTTACGCAAGGTTATTGCCAAAAAAGACGTTACCAAAGTGTTGAACCTGCTGAAGAAATCAGATGTTGAAACCGAAGATGACTGGAAGATCAGGTATCAGAATAATGTGGATAAGATTAAAAGTGGGTCAATTTTTGCAGTAGCCGAAGTTGCGCGGGACCTGTACAAGCGTGGGAAGGATAAGGAGCTTTCTATAATGGAACGAAAACTGTATGAAAATGCTTACCAGCTTATGATACATGAGATAGCCCTGGCAAAGGATATCGATGTTGATGAGGCTGGCAATCTGGTATCCGAAGCGTTATCCTCATAAACTACCTGCAGTATTATAACCTGTATACTCGCAAATATTTACGTTTTATTGTATCCTGCATCACTATATTGTTATTATATTATTAATGTAATAGAATGGGTATAATATTATTTTAAAAAAATAAAGGAGTTCAAAGGCTATGATAGCTATTATACGGATGTTATTCATTGTTACCTCGGCGCTATTTTCTGGCTTGTTTTTTTCCCAGTATTCACTGCAGGCAGCAGTTATTGCTGCAGTTATTGCTTCGGTGGGAGCACTGATATTTATTATTGCTGTTGAGTATATTTCACACACCATCTCCACACGTATGGTTATTGCTGCGCTGGTTGGAGTTTTCATTGGGCTTATATTTGCCCACCTTCTGGTAATAGCATTTGTTTCAATTCCACTTACTATACAGCCGTCAACAGTTAAGCTTATCAGTGCTATCATATACCATGTAGTGGGGTATGCTACTGTTTTATTCTTTGTTATTAATTGTGATGATATTGCAATTTTTGATACGATAGTTCCGGTGAAACGGGAAGAAGGACATGATGGGGCTTCATATAAAATACTTGATACCAGCGTTATTATAGATGGCAGGATTTCTGATATATGTGATACGGGGTTTATAGAGGGTATACTGGTTATTCCTAACTTTGTGTTAAATGAATTGCAGATGATAGCAGATTCAGCTGATTCTATCAAGCGTAACAGAGGAAGGAGAGGCCTGGATATTTTAAATAAGATGCAAAAGGACCAGCGTATCCTTGTGAAGATATCCGATGTGGATTTCCCGGAAGTCAATGAAGTTGATGCCAAATTGGTGAAATTAGCCAAGCTAATGAATGCAAAAATCATTACCAATGATTTTAATCTTAATAAAGTTGCTGAATTTCACGGAGTAAAGGTACTGAATATAAATCAGCTTTCTAATGCACTCAAACCCATAGTATTGCCTGGTGAAGAAATGGCAGTATCCCTTATCAAAGAAGGCAAAGATCCCAATCAGGCGATTGGATACTTAGATGATGGAACAATGGTTGTCGTTGAAAATGGAAGATCAAGGCTCAATTCAAATGTTGATGTAATTGTAACATCGGTTTTACAGACAACTGCAGGGAGAATGATATTTGCCAGGATCAAAGAAGACTGATGCAACAATAGTTGCGTTGTGTGGAAGCCCCCATACGCAGGGCAATACTGCTACTGCACTGCGGTTATTATTTAATGAACTATCGGGTACATCAAAAAGAATATATTTTGCCTATAAGCTGGCTGTTCAGCCCTGCACTGGGTGTGGATACTGTAGCAGGAAGTTTGGATGTATTTTTGACGATGCAATGAATGAACTATATGATACCCTGCAACGTGCTCATGTAATCATCATTGCTTCACCGTTATATTTTTCACACCTTCCTTCACCGTTGAAATCCATTATTGATCGCTGTCAGGTTTTGTGGGAATATTATAATCGGGGTAATAAACCGCTCCACCTGCAATATGGGTTTGCATTGTTGCTTGGCGCAGGGAACTATAGCAATATGTTCGTGCCATCGGTGATTACATTACGACATTATTTTAATTCACTTAACTATCGCTTTGATGAAAAAAAGTATTTACTGTTGTCTGATATAAATAACAAAAAAGATATAAGAAATGACGATATTACTAAAAAGATTACTGCTGCTGCTAACTATATTCAAAAATTGTTATAAAAAGAGGGAAGTATGAAATTATATGTTACATTGACCTTTTCCTGCACCAGCGAGGATCTGGCGTTGTTTGTTAAAAAGGTTGTTGAATCAGGATGTTCAATCCGCAGTATTAATTATATATCCTCAGAAGGAAATTATGCTACCTATAAAGCTGATCTTATGTATACAGATAGAAAAATTTTTAAGGAAAAAATTTTAAGCTGGGTATCTAAGGAAACCACATTGATTGACTGCAGTGATATTATGTCAAAAGGCATTGCAGGCGGTTTGCTCAAGGTATCCAGCAAGATACCGTTTGATTCAGCTGGTGAATTTGAGGGTAAAATTCTTGGTTATATTGAAATACTTAAAGATAATCTAATTACGGAAGAATCACGCAAACTTACAGGGATGTCCAGCAATTGTGGTATGATTATTCTGACAGAAGATAGTCAACAGATACAGCCAAAGGAAATATATCATTATATTCTGATAGAAAGGGACTCACTGGTATTGAGTCATTGCAGCACACTGAATCCTCAGCCACTTTTAATGCGATACAGGACAAAAGAGGATATACTGAAAATTGTAGATTCCGTTTCCACTAATTATGCTTTGATGCGAATTGCCATGCCTGATACATTTCAGGAAGTTTCACTTTTTCACCAGATGGATGAAATTCAGAGTCTGGTTTTAAGCAGGGAATATGATGAGATTCCCCTTTATTGCCTCATTAAGATTATGAATATTTTAAAACGCCATCATGTCTCACTGGCTGATTCAGTAATTGGGATTGCTGGGATTACAACCTCATCCCTGCGTTTAACTCGACTGTTATATGGGATTGGATGCAGCAAAGTACTGGGGTTTGATACAAGTGAAGTAAATCTTTACCATTTTGAAAAGGAAAAAGGTATTGCGACAAACATTGATAATGTTTTTGAAAATGCGGATGTTGTATTATTTATGTCTGATTGTTGTACCAGTGAAGATTTTTATAAGTTGGGGAAAGGCCAGATTGTGTTAATTAATCCAGCTATACATTTTGATACGCTGGTATTTCAGGAAAGAGGTTTAAAAGATTATGAATTACTCATTACTGAAAATTCTTATCTGCTGCTACCTGGCCTGGCTGAAAAAATGATACAGGGACAGATACATTCCCTAAATGATGAGCAATTGATAGCCATAGGTAAATCATTATATGGAGCAAATCTTGATATTGACAGTGCTGAAAATATGTACAGTATTACAGAAACCATACAAAAAGTATCATAGTACATTTACGGATACAGTATATACCAGGTAATATTCTTATATTTCAACAAACTGATATTGTATTTTTTCCCTGATATATTAATTGAAGATTTTTTTAATGTATCTTCATCAAGCTTCAATGTCCCTCGTTGAATTATGTTAAATATAACCTCACCGTTAGTTTCAGCAATTATTGAATCAGCAGGCAATATGTCATAAAACTTGTTCTGATTGATCAGCCCAATACAGAATCCCTTGTTTCTATCATCTAATTGTATAGGGTAACATACACAAAAACTGTAATTGCCTGACATAGGAGGATACTCAAAGGGTTTAAAAATAGCTATATCATCATACGGAAGATTTGAGACAAAGTAATATAACACGGGAGATAGTTGCGATAATCTTCTGCCATAAAGATCAATATTTTTCATGGAATAAAGTATTGTATAAGAGCTATTGATTATAATCAGATCATCATAGAATTGTTCTGTTACATTGCTTATCATCTCGCTTATATGCTCGTATTCAAGCAGATAATACTTACGCCCACCATTATCCATGTTCAGAAGATGTGTGAGATTGGCAATAAGTTCATGTTTTTGAATAATAGTTATAGCATTACTCATATCATTAATATAGGGGGAAAACAAAGCTGAAATAAGCAGTACTTCAGATTTTGTTATTGTTTTTGTACTACAAGATAGTAAATATAAAATCATTAATACGGATACGCAGAGATTTCTTATCTTCATATACTTTTGTGAATGGACATTATAATTTACTTTTTTAAAGCTCTCATTTAATAATCGGTTTATATTTGGGTAATCACAATTATAAAATAATTTTTTACTATGGATATAGTAGAAATTCTAATAATGAGTTAGTTATATATAGTATTGATTATAAGTCATTGCTATAGTGGGAAAGGTGATATTCCTTTTAAATATTATAAATATAATTGACAAATTATATAAAGTTTATTGTTTTAATTCAAAATAAAGATTATAAATGAATCAACAAAAAGATAAAAAATCAGAAATAAATAAAAGTTATAACTATAGATTATTACAACAGTTATGTTTTAAATAAAAGATAAAAGATAAAAAAAGAAAAAGGAAGGAATTGTTGCCATGGTAAAAGATATTATTGTTTTTTACTATCTTCCTGTTAGTATTTTTATTTCCTATTGTTGCTGTACAATTATTACCACAACTATATATGCAATAAAGAAAAACAATGTAATTGTGCCAGTTTTGATATTATGTATAGCACTGATGTTTGTTTCATTAATGTATGTATATCCTTTTTATGTATATTTTTTTATACCTCATTATGTGGATACCATTGTAACCATTTTTATTGGGATTTATTGTTTATTAGTGGCAGTACCCACTTATGGGGATAGTATCCATTATTTTCTTAGTAACATGTATTCGATTATTGGTAAAAGTATAATCATATTATTAATTATTATTTTTACAAATAATGTTTATGATCAACAAAAAATTATAATCCCCAGTGTTGACATGATTCTTTCTTTTAGCGTTCTTTTTGTAAAGCCAGAGAATTCAACATGTTTAAGAATACATTACCCGCATAGGGAATCATTCCTGATACTGGTTTTAATAGCAATTGGTTATTGCATACTATTTATGGATAGTTGTATTCTGATGCCTTCACTTCTTGTTTTTGCTGTACTATCGGTATCTATAATCAGTTTTATAGCAAAGTTTTTAATCAATTTATGTAATAATAGTAACCATGAATACATTGGAATATATAATGAGCAATTATATACAACAGAAAAATATAAAGCATTAATCAAAATAATTAAAGAACATGTTAATGAGTACTATAACTCACCCATTGATAGGTATACCATTGCACTGCAATGTGAAATGCATCCTGATTACATATCTAAAGTCTTCAAAAGTGAAGAAGGAATAACCATTAATAAATATATACAAATTGTACGCCTGGAAAAAGCTTATCATTTATTATTGTATTCTGACAAAAAAATAATTGAAGTTGCTTTTGATGTAGGTTATGACAATTTAGCCACATTTTACCGACATTTTGTAAAGCACTTTAAAAAATCACCTCAACAAATTAGAAAGAGCAACCCGATGGATGAAATGACTGTTATATAACAGCACTGGTTTTTGATTGGGTGAATGATTTTTTCCTGCTGGCACAATAGTATTGATATGATATCTGTAATGCACGAACCGCTTCCTCAGGTGATTCAAAACTGGGAATAGAATATGCAGTGCGTACTTTTAGTATACGGTCAACTGCATTGGGTATGTATATACCTGCAGGTTTATCATATTCTTTACATAACTTCATCAGTTCAAGAATACCATCAATAACAACTTGCTGCCATACATTAGGTACTGCACAGATGCCATCAATTTCATCTGACGATAAAAGATTAGTAAAAATATCAATGAATGTCTGCAGTGATAACGTTGGCCCTAAATCTATTGGATTTGAAACATTATAGAGTTTACCACACTGAGAAATTCTTTGCTGTAGTTCACCTGATAGTGTAGGTATTTCAAAGCCAGCTTCAACAAGCAAATCAGAGGTTATGCCGCCAAAAGCACCTGAATTGGTAAAAATTGCTATGCGTTTGCCTTTGAGCAAAGGCATGGTGGTAAAGATCTTTGGCATGGAATGCAATTCACTTATGGCTTTACAGCGAATAATGCCTACCTGCCTGCATGCTGCATCAAAAATTATATCGTTATTTGCCATGCCAGCAGTATGTGACATGGCAGCCTTTGCACCTTCGCTGGTCCTGCCAACTTTATATACCAGAATGGGGATTGATGAGCGTTTTGCAGCTTCAAGAAATCGTTTACCATTTTTGATGCTCTCAAGATACATGCCAATAACTTTTGTTCCATCGGTATTAAAGTAATCTATACAGTCAGCTTCGTCGATATCTTCTTTATTGCCAATGCTCATCATTTTATTGACATTGACAATGTCGCTCCGCAATGAGTCCATTATGAGTACGCCAACTCCGCCACTCTGTATAACATAGGAAATATCACCGGGGCGTTCAAACACACCATCGTATTCACCGGGACGTGCTCCAAAAAAGCAACAGAACCGGTTATGTGCATTTAATGTGCCAAGACAGTTTGGGCCTATGAAACGTATATTGTATTGCCTGGCAATTTCATTTACCTGTTGCTGCAGTTTTCTCCCATATTCGCCTTCTTCAGTAAAACCAGCAGTTTCAATGATAACTGCCTGTATGCCTTTTTTCCCACATTCTTCCATTACATCAGGCACAGCAGGAGCAGGAGTAAGGATAATAGCTAAATCAACATCATGAGGTATTTCTAAAAGGCTTTTGTAGCCCTTACAGCCTTTAACGTCTTCCCCTTTACGGTTTATTGCATAGATTTTTGCATCATAATTAAGAAATGTGAGGTATTCACAGATTGTAGCACCTAAATTAAATGGTTTATTGGAAGCACCTATTACAGCAATTGACCGTGGGTTAAAAAAAGCATCCATAGATAGCTCCATTATAATGTAGTATTTGTATGACAACTTACAAAATATGGTATTTTTATCAATAAAAAAAATATAGTTATTTTATATTATTTTTTATAATTTTGTGACAAAGGGGAATTATTATATACTGTATATATTGCCTAAATGTTTCAGAAAAAAAATGATAGCAATTATCTTCATCGTTATAAGCAAAAAAGATGAATAATGCATTATTGTATATTAAAAAGCATTTTTATGAGTGATTATTTCAAATATAATACCCTTTTATATTTTTAATACGTGTATTGATTGTTATGATTGTATCTCTTTTTTCATTGTTGCAAATTCGGTATTGATTGTGGAATTTTGTGGAGGATAGATTCTGTTAAGTACCATAATGGTTATTACATTTGCAATAAATCCAGGAACTATCTCATAACAATAATTACTTAATCCTAAAAAATTCCATGAAACCAGCGCAATTGTGCCTGCAAGCATTCCCCCCAGTACGGATTGCCATGATGTATTCTTTGAAAAAAGTGCAAAAAGCACTATAGGACCGAATGCAGCACCAAAACCACCCCATGCATAGGCTACCAGTCCAAGAACTGTATTTTCAGGATTCATGGCAAAGAGTGCCGCGATGATTGTGATAAGCATTGTGGTAATTCGACCAATGTGAATTAATTCTTTCTGTGATGCGTTTCGATTAATGATACGCTGGTAAAAGTCTTCGGTTAATGCTGCTGAACACACCAGCAATTGTGAATCGGCTGTGGACATGATTGCTGAAAGTATTGCTGCAAGGAGTATTCCGCCGATCCAGGGTGTAAAAAATTTCTGTATCATGAAAATAAAAACTTTTTCTGCATTGTGTTGCGATAGTTCCGGGAATAGATACACTGCTGCAATCCCAATGAAGGAAGCACCACATAACGAAATGGTTACCCATGTCATTGCGATCTGACGGGCACTCTTGATATCATGGTGTGAATGTATTCCCATGAAACGTGCCAGTATATGCGGTTGACCAAAATAGCCTAGCCCCCATGATGCAGTAGACACTACTGAGAGTAACGTTACTGATGTAAATGGGTTAACTGGCAGAGATGCCTTTTGCATGGCATGAGTTATAGTGTTAAAGGATCCAATGTGCTGCATGGAAACAATGGGGACAACAATAATGGCAATAAACATAAGTGAGCCCTGAACAACGTCGGTAACACTGACAGCAAAGAAACCACCAAGGGATGTGTAAAAAAGAATGATGCCTGCACCAATCAGTACTGCAATATGATATTCGATGCCCAGCATGGACTCAAATAGTTTTCCTGATGCAACAAATCCAGAAGAAAGATAAATAGTAAAAAATATAAGAATAATTAACGCTGATATTATACGAAGAAGCCCTGTGGGATCTTTGAAGCGATCTTCGAAAAATGTTGGCAGTGTAATAGAATCAGTAATTTCGGTATAAATACGAAGCCGTTTTGCCACAAATTTCCAGTTACAGTATGTTCCAAGCAAAAGTCCAGCTGCAATCCATATAGCAGGCATGCCTTTAGTATACAATGCACCTGGCAATCCCATGAGTAACCAACCACTCATGTCACTGGCCTGTGCTGATAATGCCATGACAAATTTGCCTAATTTCCTACCACCCAGAATAAAATCAGAGATATCATGTGATTTATTATAATAATATACTCCAATTGCCAGTAATAGAACCAGATATAATCCAAAGGTTATGAAGGTTGTTATCATAGCCTGCTATCCTGTATTAAATAAGAAACTTATCAATGATTGCAATGTATATTCTTGATTGTCAATGTAATATCAGTATTTATTTGTTAACTTTTTTTAAGGAAAGTAATATTTTACCACCCACACTATCGAAGGCATCAGTGGTATATATTTAATAGTAGTGTTCTATCAAGCATTTAAGGTAGTATTACTGATGCAATGGATAAAAAATAATATATAAATTAACAACATAAGAAATCAATTTTTTTATTGACTAAAAAAAAACACTGTGACTATTATTTCAAATGATTGAGCACATTACAGAAAAAGGTGAGCGGTATGATAGAATTAACAGATAAAGGAAATGGTACATTCGTTGTAAAGATAATCATGCAGGAAGTTCATACATTAGATGTTCCGGATCTGAAAGAAAAGCTTCAACAGGCTATCGTCAATAAAGGAATAAAGCGAATGGTTGTTGACCTTTCAGATGTTAAGATGATTACCAGCTCAGGTATAGGTATTTTTCTAAACATCAATCAGAATCTTAAATCGCAATTCAGGTTGGCTGCACCTACTCCTGAAGTACAGAAGGTGTTAGAATTAACAAAAGTTACATCAATGATAAAAGTATTTAATTCAGTTGAAGCAGCTCTTCAGAGTTTTTGATGTAAATGGAATAATATACTCTCGCCACTGAAAGCAGCGTGAGTGTATACATTCATAATCAATTATAAAAAACATGAATACTGTTTTCCTTTTTACTACTAATTTTGAAAATATATTTTGATTTCATGTCATATTAAAATTTATTTTCTCATTATCGGTAATGTGCTATATTTGTGCTAAATTAGTATGGTGATATATTTGATATAGTATTTTAAGTTTGTATTATAGCACGATTATAATTTTAATCGTACTATCTTATCAAGAGTGGTGGAGGGACTGGCCCTGTGAAGCCACGGCAACCGGCACAGGTAAAAGTCGGTGCCAATTCCAGCGGAAGAAATTCCGGAAGATGAGATAGGCAACTGGTAACCGCTTATTCCAAACTTCCGGTAAGCGGTTTTTTATTTTTATATAGGAGATCCACTGTTAAATGAAACATGACATTACATTAGATACATCCGTTGGCATAGTTCAAACGCAGTATTATACATTTGCAGAACCACCGGATGAAATGGTGCTTGCCTCAGGTAAAAAACTGGGGCCCATAACGTTAGCGTATGAAACATATGGAACATTGAATGAGAGCAAAAGTAATGCAATATTAATTCTGCATGCCCTTTCAGGATCTGCACATGCTGCAGGCTATCACACAGAAGCTGATGCGTATCCCGGGTGGTGGGATCATTACATTGGTCCGGGAAAGGCATTTGATACAAATAAATATTTTGTCATCTGTTCCAATGTTATTGGTGGTTGCAGTGGTTCTACCGGCCCCTCATCAGTAAATCCACACACGGGTAAAGAATATGCCCTGGATTTTCCCATCGTAACCATACAGGATATGGTAAATGCTCAGAGACATTTAATTGATTATCTGGGAATTGAAAAGCTTCTGGCAGTTGCCGGTGGCTCAATGGGTGGCATGCAGGCTTTGCAGTGGTCAATATCATATCCTGACAGGGTGCAATCGGTTATAGCGATAGCAACCGCAGCTTCTCTCTCGGCACAGGGCATCGCCTTCCATGAAGTTGGCAGGCAGGCTATCATGCGTGATCCAAACTGGAATAATGGGGATTACTATCATGCAACCAGTCCATCCAATGGACTATCGCTTGCCCGAATGATTGGGCATATCACATATCTCAGTGAAAAGCTCATGCATGAAAAATTTGGACGAAGATTACAGCAAGCCGATATATTTAAATTTCAGTTTGATCTGGAGTTTGAGGTTGAGTCATACCTGCACCATAAGGGAAATGATTTTGTCCAGCGATTTGATGCAAATTCGTATTTATATATTACCAAAGCTATCGACTATTTTGATTTAAAGAATGATTTTGGTGGTGATCTGGCAAATGCATTTGTGAATGTTAATTCAGATTACCTGATTATAAGCTTTTCATCTGACTGGCTATATCCAACGTCGCAGTCACGGGAGATTGTGCGGGCACTGCGTATGAACAGTAAAAACGTAGTGTTTACTGAAATTCAGAGTGACAAGGGACACGATACATTTTTATTGCCCAATGAACAGCTTGAGCATAATATTGCAAATTTTTTGAAGAGGGAATTTGAAAAGGTACATAAAAAATGAAAGAATACCGTGTGGCCTATGATCTGATATTTGATTTAATCCCTCCTGGTTCGCGAGTACTTGACTTAGGGTGTGGCGATGGTCTTTTATTAAAATTACTGCAGGAAAAAAAACAGGTGAAAGGCTTTGGAGTGGAGATTTCTCCGGAAGGGGTCAGCCAGTGCGTGGAGAAAGGGCTGTATTGTTATCAGGGTGACATTGATGAAGGATTGTCGGACTATAAAGACAACTCCTTTGATTATGTTATTGTTAATCAGACATTGCAGAGTACAAAGAAACCGGATGTTGTTATCCGTGAATCGCTGAGGATTGCACTCAATGCAGTTTTCAGCTTCCCCAACTTTGCCTATTACTCATTACGGTTATACCTGTCATTGTATGGAAGGATGCCAAAAAACAAACTGTTGCCCTATGAATGGTATGAAACACCTAATATACACCTTTTAACAATAAAGGACTTTAGAGACTACTGCAGGGATTTCAAATATCCCATTAAAAAAGAAATGCATTTTTCAACAATTCGTTCGCGTTCGGTTATCATACCGGTAATGCCTAATCTTTTTGCAGAATACGGTTTCTTTATACTTGATGGACAACCCTTTACTTCTGCCACACTATAAAATACTAAGATTAATGCCGCATGGAGTATTTTCTTGTATTTTTACTATGGTATGGCTACATTGTATGTAAACTCTTATAAAACCAAAGGAAAACTATGCCTCAATTTAAGGTGGTATCAGCGTATAAACCTTCAGGTGACCAGGCACAGGCAATAGAAAAATTGGCAGAAGGAATTGCCAGCGGTTATAAATACCAGACTCTGCTTGGAGTTACCGGTTCAGGCAAAACATACACCATGGCAAAGGTGATAGAAAAAGTACAGAAGCCCACTCTGGTACTCACCCATAATAAAACGCTTGCCGCTCAGCTTTACCGTGAGTTTAAGGAATTCTTTCCCAATAATGCTGTTGAATATTTTGTGTCATATTATGATTACTACCAGCCTGAAGCGTACGTTGTGTCACAGGATCTGTACATAGAAAAAGATGCAAGCATTAATGATGAGATAGACCGCCTACGTCTTAAAGCTACATCATCACTGGTTGAACGGGAGGATGTTATCATAGTTTCATCAGTATCATGTATCTATGGCATTGGGAATCCTGAAAGCTTTGAAAAAAATCATATACGGCTTGCCGTGGGAAATATGGTTGACCGTCAGGATCTTTTAATGAAGCTGGTGTCAATTCATTATGACCGCAATGATATAGCATTTACCCGCGGTACATTCAGGGTGCGCGGTGATACTGTTGAAGTGTTCCCTGCCAACCTGCAGGATGCGTTGCGTATAGTGTTTTTTGGTGATGAAATAGAAGCACTGTACAAAATCAACCCCGTGACCGGGGCACGCCAGGAAGCGCTTGAAAGGGCATATATTTATCCAGCAAAGCATTATGTTTCCAGTAAAGAAGAAATGGAAGAAACCATACGCATGATTGAAATTGAGTTAGAACACAGGATAAAGGAATTCATGGATGCAGGCAAACTTGTTGAAGCACAGCGGATAGAGATGCGTACACGATATGATATTGAGATGCTAAAGACCGTTGGCTATTGTAATGGCATTGAAAATTATTCACGGATTATTGATCGCAGACAGCCAGGCCAGCCACCGCATTGCCTGCTTCATTATTTTAAAAGTAACTATCTCATGTTTATTGATGAGTCCCATGTAACAATACCACAGGTACGGGGCATGTATGAGGGCGATAGATCCCGGAAAGTGAACTTAGTTGAGTATGGTTTCAGGCTGCCATCAGCACTTGATAACAGGCCATTGAAATTTGATGAATTTGAAGCAATGATAGATCAGGTAGTATTTGTTTCAGCAACCCCTGCTGACTATGAGATAGAAAAATCAGATCAGGTAGTTGAACAGGTTATACGACCAACAGGCTTAATAGATCCTGACATTGAGGTCAGGCCTGCAACCAATCAGGTTGATGATTTAATTGGTGAGATTAAAAAACGCGTTGCTGCCAATGAACGGGTACTGGTCACAACATTAACTAAAAAGATGGCTGAAGACCTGACCGAGTACCTGACGGAAGTTGGATTGAAAGTGCGCTATCTCCATTCAGAAATTGAAACAATTGAGCGTGTTGAAATAATACGCGATTTGCGAAAAGGAGAGTTTGATTGCCTTATTGGGATTAATCTTTTACGTGAAGGACTTGATATACCTGAGGTGTCACTTGTTGCTATACTTGATGCGGATAAGGAAGGGTTTTTACGTTCAACGCGTTCGCTCATTCAGACTGCAGGAAGAGCTGCGCGTAATATTAATGGCAAGGTAGTTATGTATGCCGACACTGTTACCCGTTCAATGCAGGAAGCAATTGAAGAAACTAACAGGCGTCGAAAACTGCAGATGGAGTTCAATAAAAAACATAAGATTACTCCCAGGAGCATTTCCAAAGAGATAGTTGACATAATTGAACGTGAATATCATTCTGACGATGTTTTTGCTGATATAGTTTCAGAATATACTCAGAGTTATCGGACTGGCAATATTGAAGAATTGAAAAAGGTTCGAGATAAAATAAAGCAGGATATGCTTGAAGCGGCTGACAATCTTGAATTTGAAAAAGCAGCAATACTTCGTGATCAGTTATTTGATATTGAGAAGAAGATTGGACTGTACAGCAAGGTGGCATATTGACAGTAATCAGAGGAATAGTATATGGAAATACCTTCATACGATGAACTATCGCCACTTATTGAAATGGCATTGAAAGAAGACATTGGTAGTGGCGATATTACCAGTAATGCAATTTTTGATGAATACCATTTTACCCGTGCACGGATTTATTCCAAGAGTGAAGGTGTCTTTTGCGGAGGATTTTTGATTGAATATATATACCATACCATGGACCCTTCGGTATCGGTAACGCTGTACCGCAATGAAGGGGCACCGGTAAAGGAAGATGATGTTGTTGCGGATATTGAAGGCAATGTACGGACGCTTCTTTCGGGAGAGCGCACAGTACTCAATTTTTTACAGCGAACCTGCGGAATAGCCACACGAACTGCCAGAATGGTTTCGATTGTCCGTGATACAAATATAAAAATTCTTGATACCCGAAAAACATTACCGGGATTTAGACTTCTTGATAAATATGCAGTATGGTGTGGTGGTGGCACCAATCACCGTATGGGATTATTTGATATGGTTTTGATAAAGGATAATCATATTAAGGCAGCAGGTGGAATTTTGCAGGCAGTTGAGATGGTTAAAAAGGCGTACGATAACAAGTATGTTATTGAAGTTGAGGTTGAATCACTGAATCAGGTTCAGGAAGCAGTTGAAGCAGGGGCAGATATCATCATGCTGGATAATATGTCAAAGGACAGAATTGCATTAGCGCTATCAATTATCAATGGGAAAGCAAAAGTTGAAGTATCCGGCAATATGGATGAACATAAATTAAAAGAGTTTTCTGATTTACCCATTGATTATGTGTCAATGGGTGCACTAACCCATTCAGTTAAGGCATTTGACCTTTCAATGCGGTTACTGTAGCTTAATAGGAATAGAATCCCCTTCCAGTCTTTTTACCCAGATACCCAGCCTCAACATATTTTTTAAGAAGAGGGCAGGGACGGTATTTTGGATCGCCAAAGCCTTCGTATAATTCTTCAATGATTGCTATCACTACATCAAGCCCAATCAAGTCTGCAAGCTGTAATGGGCCCATTGGCAAATTCAGGCCTAACTTCATGGTTTTGTCGATAGTTTCTGCAGAAGCAGCTCCTTCATACAGAGTAAAAATTGCCTCATTAATCATTGGCATAAGGATTCTATTCAACACGAAGCCAGGATAATCTTTTGATTCTACTGGCGTTTTACCTAATGATTTTACAAAACTTTTTGCTGATTCAATTGTTTCACGGGTAGTAGCAATGCCACCAACTATCTCCACCAGACGCATTGCACGGGCTGGATTCATAAAGTGAATGCCTATGACATATTCCGGTCGTTTAGTTGCTGAAGCAATGCTTGTGATGGGCAATGATGATGTATTACTTGCAAGTATTGTGCCTGCTTTACATATAGCATCCAGTGACTTGAAAACATTTTTTTTACATTCAAGGTTTTCTGGGATGCATTCAATGATAATATCAGCTTTATGAAGATCCTTAATATTTTTATGCAATTTTAACAGTGAAATTATCTTGCCCCGTTGTGATTGCTCCAATCTTTTTTCTTCAACATACCTGTCAAGGCGCCCTGTTATTGTTTCATATGCATGTTTCAATTGTGATTCATCAATGTCATGGAGAATAACGTCATAATTGTTTTCAATGGCTAAATGTGCAATATCAGTACCCATTATGCCAGCACCAACAATTCCTATTAACATACATACCTCCATTATATGGTTTCGTTGACTATATTTCTTTTTGTTCCATTCAAGAAAGCTTTAATATTTTCAGCAATCTCATTTATAAGTGCCTGCCTGGTTTCCCGTGAAGCCCAGCCAATATGTGGCGTTATAATACAGTTGGGTGCTGAAAGAATAGGTTCATTAATATCAGGTGGTTCCTGTTCAAGCACATCCAGAGCTGCACCGGCAATCACGTTATTATGAAGTGCCTGTGCGAGCGCCTTTGTATCAACAATAGGGCCTCGTGCCATGTTTATTATATATGCTGATGGTTTCATCATAGCAAGAAAATCTTTGTTGACCATATGGTGTGTGGATTCATTGAGCGGCATGTGGATAGATATAAAATCAGCCATTGTACAAAATTCTTCAAGGGGATATCGTTCAACTGAGGTATCAGTGTAGGAGTTTTCCCTTTTTAGTGCAATAACCTTCATGCCAAATGCCTGTGCCAGTTTTGCCACTCGTTTCCCAATGTCACCGTAGCCCATGATGCCCAGCACTTTATCATTGATGCACATGGTAGGCCAGTTGCCCATGGTAAAAATGGGTGATCGGCTCCAGCTTCCATCATGGGTGGCAGCATTGTATTTAATAAGATTGTTAGCAAGGGCTAAAATAAAACACAGAGTGAGCTGTGCAACCGCTTCGCGTGAGTAGCCGGGAACATTGGCAACGGCAATGTTTTTATTCTTTGCTGCTTTGATATCTATAGTGTTGTAGCCAGTTGCAGCAACAGCTATAAGTGAGCACTTATGCAATTGAGCTATCTCATCAGCATAAAAGACAACCTTGTTGGTAATAATAATATCGGCATCCTTGCTTCGCGATATGGTTTCGTGTGGATTTGTGACAGGATAGGTAATGAATGTTCCCAGTGATGCAATGGGAGTGAAATCTATATCACCAAAATCAACCGTTGAAGCATCTAAAAATACAATTGTTTTACTCATACGGTATTTCCTTTCAACTGTATGTATTGCATTATCATGGACCTGTCAATAGTTTATTACAGGTTAATATACATAATTGTGGTTGGTTTGCCATCATTGTCAATGGCTTCTTCAAGCACGGAAAATCCTCGTCTGGTATAATACTGGATAAGATTGACAGTATCATTGTGTCCTTCAAAAAGATATAGTGTTTTATACCCCAATTCTTTTGTTTTGGCAATTATTGCTTTAACTATCCTGTCGCCAATTCCCTGGAAGCGGTATTCGGGAACAATATACAGTGATGCAAGCCATGGATTGAGGTCAGTACGGGACCACAGGTCATTATTTTTCAGTGAAGCCATACCTACAGGAAGCTTTTTTTCATTAATGGCAACCCATGCCAGGGGTACCGTTGTATTGCGAGCACGTTCTATATATGTCTGGACCAGCGCAGTAAAGGGTATATCCCTTTTACTGTACCATTGATTATATGACCAGTATGCCAGTACCGGTGCATAGTTGGGGAAATCATTAAGAGGGTGTATTTCAACCATTGGTGCTACCTCGTATTATTGTTACGTAATACCAGAGATAGCACCAATAGGTATTAAGTGCAATAATTATTTGGGGAGTTGAAGCCGTTGTTGTACGCTTTTGAGTTGTCGTTTCAATTCTTTTTCATCCCATTTAAGTTCTTTTGCTGCAGTTTCAGCTACCAAATTGAGTACATCATTGCCAGGATTTCCTGCGGTGCAGATACCGGTTCGCCTGAATACGATATCTGAAAGAGTGCGTGCCATCTCATGGCGGATTGCATAAATAACTTCTGCAAGAATTTCCCCGTCATGAGTAACTATCTCCCTGTACTTCTTGTTTGAATTAGCTATGCTCATCAATGCATCTAATTCTGACCCGTAATATTTTGCCAGGACTGTAAGAGTGTTTTTATTGAATGAAGGATATGAATTGTATACCTTGTTAAAGAATGCTTCAAGGTCTTTTATTGTGCATCCTGCTAAATATTGTGTGTGGGTAACTGAAGGGGGAAGTTTGCGCTGTATTTTCTTTTCAACAAGCTTCATGACATTAACCGCCAGGTTACGGCTGGTAGTATATTTACCACCTTCAACGGTAATCAGGCCATTAATACCTTCTTCAGCATTATCGTATATTTCATATCGCCGTGATGACTGGTATGTTCCTTCTACCTGATCTTCAACCAGCGGACGCAACCCGCCATAGGCAAATCTAATGTCTTTAAATGTGAGGTTGCCGTCACCAAATGCACTGTTTACATCATCAAGCAGTTCCTGTATACTCTGTTTTGTGACGGTATACTCATCGGGATTGCCAATATATTCCTTATCAGTGGTTCCAATGAGAGAGTACCCTCTCCAGGGAATAAGGAAAAAATGCCTTCCTTTTCGTGGCATAAGCCCAACAGCATATGTATTTACCATAGGTTTTGTGATTATGTGAATTCCTTCTGATCGCCGTATTTGATGTTTTGTCTTCCCATTTTCTGCTTTTTTCAGGATGATATCAGCCCATGGTCCACCGCAGTTAATGATGAGATTGCCGTTAATGGTTACTTCCCTGCCAGTAAGTTTGTCATGAACGATAACACCTGTGATTGAATTATTGGTGTATACAAAATTCACAACTTCAGCATAGTTAGCTACTTTAGCGCCGTACTGTACGGCAGATTTGATAAATGCTAAGGTTAAGCGTTCTGGAAATATGCTCTGACAATCATAATACACGGTAGCTGCAGTTAAACCTTCAGGGCGAATGTTTGGTTCTTCCTGCAGGGCTTTTTCTTTACTCAAAGTAAAGTGCATAGGAATTTTTTTTGATTTATCCCAGGTAAAGCCTTTATCATAGGATAATATATCATACAGAATCATTCCAATTTTAAGCACCCATCGGTTGTTTTCCAGTCTGTTATAGTTGGGTATCATGAATGGGAAAGGATATACAAGGTTTGGTGCGATATTTTCCAGTATCCTTCTTTCTCGCAATGATTCACGCACAAGTCCAAATTCAAAGTAATTTAAGTATCGCAGACCCCCGTGAATAAGTTTTGAGGTTGCTGCAGAGGTTGCCCATCCAAAATCGTTTTTCTCAAGAAGTGCAACAGTAAGTCCTCGAGATGCAGCCTCATAGGCAACAGCAGCGCCGGTAATGCCACCTCCTACAATGATACAATCAAACTGTTCTTTAGCATTTTCTTCAATAAAACGTTTCATAGCATTACCCCTTATTGTTATAGATTTGCGAATAGTATGCAAAAATTCTTTTTTCAGTGTATGCCAGTACACTGTGTGTTATAGTGTATGCCTTTTTGCTGTTTTTAGCGTTAAAGGCTTCCAGAAGTTCACGGTGAAATAATTCTGAGCGCTTCTGGTTATCAGGATTTTCAAAATACAGGTAGCCAAAATCCCTGAATATCTGATTGAAGAAATTTAAAATGAATATATACAGCAAATTCCTGCTTGCTTTAGCAATAAGCTGATGAACAGCAAGGTCTTTTTCAAGGATACTATCATGACTGGTTACTATCGCTTCAAATTGCTGTAATTCTTCTCTGGTGATGTTTTCTGAAGCATTGGCTGCCATCTGGGGTACAATAATCCTTCGGATTTCAAGAAGATTTTGCAGTATTGATAAAGGAATAGTATCATTAAGGTATATCATCATCTTGAAAAGTTCCAGATTGCCACTGGACAGGTAATCTTTAATAAAGATGCCTTCACCGTGACGGATTTCAATAAGCCCCAATGTCTCCAGTTTCTTTAATGCTTCACGCACGGTAGCCCTGTTGACATCTAAATCAGCAGCAATATCCCGTTCGGATGGCAGTTTATCCCCGGGCTGCATCTGATTAATGATGCGTTTTGCAAGCAGGGAAACTATCTGCTGGTGAAGGGTGTTTTTCTGTATTTTCCCTAATGTATTTTTTTTCATAGCAACACCTTTATAGTGGTTCAGTGGTTCAACCACTAATAGTATACCATGAGTTTATTGTAAATCAAAATATTTATAAAAAATTTTTATTCAATTCGGCGGGTTCCGTCTTCAATGCTGCATTCGTATATTTCGGGGGTCCTGTTTTCTTTCTTTTTAAATTTCTGGGCGATAGTTCTTGTAAAATGTTCTACAGCATACAATGCCACCATGTTTATAGTACAACCACCAAATCCCCCTCCCATAAGCCGTGAACCATAGACTCCATCAATATCACTGGCCCATTCTACCATTTCATCTATAAGAGGAATACTGACTTCATAATAAACGCTCAAGCTTTGATGTGATTTATAAAGCAGTTCTCCAGCTTTTGTAAGATTATACTGCTGGATTTCCCGGGCAAATTGTAGAACACGGTTATTTTCGGTTATAACATGGTATGTTCGTTTATATTCTGTTTGTGGAAGGATATTCTGAATTTGTATAAGATCATCAACACTGCAATCACAGAGTTCATTAATGGCAAATCCTGCTTCTTTTAACAATAAAAGAGCCCGGTCACATTCACGCCTTCTGTCATTATAGCCTGACTCACGTAAGCTGTGTTTAACGCCACTGTTGACAAGAATAAACCTGACAGCAGAGGTATCCACAGGAACATAGCTAAATTCCATAGTCTTTGTATTGAGCATTATTGCATTATCTTTCTTACCATTGATGATGGCCATTTGATCCATAATGCCACATTTAACACCTGCAAAATCCCATTCAACCTTCTGCGCTTGCAGTGCAAGGTCCTTACTCTTAATTATTATATTATTGAGCGAATAGAGTGCATACAATGTCCCCACAGTAATAGAAGCTGAGCTTGACATGCCAGCACCAACGGGTAGTGTGCTGTAGAAACTAAAGTCAAGGCCACAGTCAAATTCTATATTACTGAGTACACAGGCGCCATAGGGATATACCCACCACGCATGTGCTGCATGAGCTTTTGTTTGCGGAGAATGGAGATTGTTAATGGCTACTTCACCTGTTTCTTTATGGTTTGCAGAAACAAATCGTATAATGCCATCATTATTTCGGGAAATACATATATATATGTGTTTGTCGATAGCAGCCGGTAAAACGTTACCACCATTGTAGTCAATGTGTTCACCAATAATATTGATTCTGCCAGGTGAAGCAAATAGTGCACAATCAGCTGAACGTGGGAAATACTCACGGTGATGGGCGATAACGGTATCTATAATTGAGGACATGGTGTTTACTGGGATATTAAATGAACAAGGTTATATGCACTTCTGGTTAAAGCTATAGTGACAGGCATGTCCGCAGCAGTATGAACGTATTCAATAATACCAAAAAAGGATAGCCATGTTATAACAGAAAAATCAAGAAGTGATATGGCAAAAAGGTCATAGGGATTTGCAATTCCTGTAAGTTCAAAATATGTACGGGCTATTGAATCTAACTGTACAGGTTTATTTGAAGAAAGAATGATATCCAGTAAAAGCTGCCGGTTATTTTTGATATCATTTGAAATATAACCACCAGAGGGAAACAGATTTTTCCAGTTACATTTATTCCAGAATGCTAAAAACAGCCTGCGATAGAGTTCTACTGTATTGATTGTGTCAACTGAATGTTCATTAGTAATTCCTGCTGCTTTTAACATAATAACTGTTTGCTTGCAGTAAATAACGAGTAAATCAGGGTCATAGTGGGCCAAGGGTCCATCCAGAAGCATATCCACGCATAAAGAATAAAAATTTTGGGCTAATGGTTTATTCTTTTCAGGATACACATCAAAACGCTTCATTATCTGGATGATACATTGAGCCAGTGTGATTGCTGTTGTGGCTTCTATTATTTGCGTGTGTTCGTCCTTTACTTCTTTTATGATAATGGAATTTTCAAATGGCAGGGTTGAATCCCATACTAATCTGTAACATGATTGAAGAACATCTTTCATAATTTTATCTTTTTTACCTGTTTTTTTCGTTGCAAACCGTTTTTCAATTTCGCGAGCAATCAGGTCATTGGTGAGCTCATTTTCAAGTGCATACAGTGCCAGATTATTAATTGTTGATCTGAACCGATGTGATGGCACATCAGCTGAATGTTTCATTGTTTGCTTTAACCCCATTAAAAATTTTACGATATAGTAACTGGCAAAAGTATATGATATTTAAATGCACTGTGTGAGCAACTATTGCTATGAAATTAATTGATAAACATAATATAATAAATTAATTTTTAGTCAATTAATATTTTAATAAAATAAAAAAAAGTTTAGAGAAAAAAATACTGCACATTTATTTGCTTTACTAATATTAATATAAACAGTATGTATCCTTAATAAATTTTTGGTTAATAACACATATAAACTCTCTGCCTTTTGTTTAAGGTATATAGTTGAATATATACTAAAAAATTTTTTTGAATTTGCTTGCATTAATATCTTGTAATTTTGTATTACTCATCTCATAAATGAATAGCATGTTTAAATTGCTACTATAGATAGATATATCAAGAGGTCGTGAGATGTGGTTATTATCGTTAATAGATGCAACACATAATGATGTAAAAGAGATACAGGAAAATTCAAAGGATATTCTGCATTTTTTGGCAGAAGAAATTGGTGAGCGCACATTACGGAAATATGATAATTTAAATCGTACGCGGCACTATATCCATAATTATTTAAAGAAATATAATGACAGAGTTTATGAGGAAAAATACCTGGTGAATGGCATGGAAGTTGGGAACGTCATTGCTGAAATCCCGGGTTTTGAAGATAATGATGAGATAATTATCATAGGTGCACATTATGATACTATTGAAGATACTCCTGGTGCAGATGATAACGGTTCGGCAATAGCTGGATTACTGGAACTTCACAGGTTACTATCACATTATAGTTTTAGAAAAACATTGCGTTTTGTGGCATTTACATTAGAAGAGCCTCCTTTTTTCTCAGGGCCCTATATGGGCAGTATGGTACATGCAAAGGGTTGTAAGGAAAGGGATGAACATATTGATTTGATGATTTGCCTGGAAATGCTTGGCTATGCTGGTAGCAGGATGCATCAGGATTATCCGTTAAGCAGTATGCAAAAAGAATACCCTCCCTATGGGAATTTTCTGGCTGTTGTTGCGTTACCAAGTTACGCTCCCTATGCCTATAAATGGAAACGGGAGTATAACAGGTTTGCAAAAAATAAAATTTTTGATATGATTGGCCCAGCTTCCATACCGGGTATTAATCTATCCGACCATTATTCTTTCAATAAGTATAGTTTTCCGGCTATAATGATTACCGATACTGCTTTTTATAGAAATAAAAATTATCATACTGAGGGAGATACTTACGAGACTATTAATTTTAAATTTCTGGCAGAAGCTATATTTAATACATTTATGGCAGTAAAAACTATAGCAAATGAAAGGGATATTCTTGAATGAGTGATTTTATTACAATTCCAATTCAGGATTCTCATCGTCTGGTTAATGCAGGTAATGTTATTTTAGTATCTGCTCAATCACATGAAAAGAAAACCGTAACCACTGTTGCATGGCATATGCCGGTGAGCAATCAGCCAAAGCTATTATCATGTGCTCTTGCAAATAAGCGTTATAGCCTTGAATTAATTAAGGAATCCAGATGTTTTTGCATAAATATCCCTGAATTTAAACTGCTGGATGCTGTTGTCTTTTGTGGTACCTATTCGGGGAGGAACGTTGACAAATGTAAAGAGGCAAATTTAACCGCTGTGCCATGTTCTAAGATACATGGATTTTTCATTGACGAATGTGTTGCCCATATTGAATGTGAACTATATTCAATGATTGAAGCAGGGGACCATACCATTGTGGTTGGTAACGTTACTGGTGCAATGGCGCAGAAACATCTTTTTACTCCGGATGGAGTTATTGATATTAATAAAGTTCAATTAATTCACCACCTGGGTGGTACTCATTTTGGGATATTAAAATCACAGGAAAAGTAATGCCATGGAATGTAAAAAAGAACGAAATCTGTCACTGTGTACCTGCAGTTATGATCCCTGTTCACGAAAGGGCTTATGCTGTGATTGTATTGCATACCATCTGAAAAAGAGGCAGCTACCAGGTTGTGCCTTCCCTAAAGATGCTGAAAGAACCTACGACAGATCATTTGAGCACTTTGCACGGTTGGTACAAACAGGCAAAGTATAATCTATTTCTGCGCCAGATAATGCAAAGGATCTAATGGCTTACCAGAGTGGTTTATCTGAAAGTGTAGTGACGGGTTGCTATCGCTTAAAAATCCAATTGTTGTGCCTTTTACAACGAACTGGCCTTCCTTGACAGTAATTGCATCCAGCTTAGAGTAGATTGTATAAAAGTCTTTTTTATGCATGATAACCACAAAGTTACCAAATCCTCGCATAGTTCCAATTTTTGCTATAGTGCCTTCAGCACTTGCAACAACCTTGCTTTTTGGCCTGCTGGTAATAATAATTCCTATGGGGCGGACTCCACCCTGATCACGTGTGTATGTCATAACAAATGGTACTGGCCAGATAAAAGAAAAGCTGCTGTCAAATTTTTTTTGTGGTATTTGGTTTGGAGATGATTTCTTTGATGGAGAATTATTAACAAAATCATTTGAAGGAATAAAAATTTTTTGCCCAACCTTTATTGTGGTGAAGTTGTTAATATTGTTGGCTTCGCAGATCGCATCAACAGTAGTATTGTACTGTTTTGAAAGTCGGTATAGTGTTTCTCCTTTTTTAATGATGTGCCATTTGCCTTTTGAAGACGATTGTTTACTATTATTGTTTTCGTTTGACTGACTATTGTGATAGTAGGTTTCGCTTTCAACCTGAGGTGTTGTATAATACACTGGTTGTGTTGAATAGTAGTCATTTTTAATGTAATAATTATCTTCGTCGGTGATTATAGGGGTACTATCGTCTTCGTTGTAATTGAACTGCTGGTATGTTTTTTGGGTGTTTTTTTTGTGTATATCCTGGGGTTGACGGTATGCAGGAGGAACACATCCCATATGGAATATTAATAAAACTATTATAAAACGTATGTCATTGGCACTCATCCATGAAACCATGGAACATCTCCTTATGTTCCGTTTAAACGCACATTTACCAGAAAGGGTATAAATACCCTTATCATAGTATCGGAAGAATGGGCTGGATAGTTAAGCAATTAATTTTTTATTCATGATAATCAACAGTGGTGGTAATAGTTAATTTGCCATGGCGTACGTTTTTTATGGCCAGTAAATTATCTGCAATCTTTTTAACCTGTGACGATGTGCCCCGTAACAATAACACCTCAAGGCAATTATGTTCATCTAAATGAACATGGACTGATGATATTATATATTTGTAATTATCATGCTGAAGGTCATTCAGTTTATCGGCTATCTCACGAACATCATGGCTGTATACAAGAGTCAAGGTGCCTATTACTTCTGCATTTGGGTCAGTGATTTCTTCTTTAACCAGCATATCTCGAATAAGGTCACGTATGGCTTCAGAACGGTTGACGTATCCCTTTTCGTTAATCAAGGCATCAAACCTGTCCAGCAGCTTCTCATCTATAGACACGCCAAAACGAATTACATTATTCATGCTCTGACCTCATCTGGTATATAGTATGAATCAATAGTGCTGTGGCTTTTTACAATATGCAAGTAAATTTTTTATCTTTTTCTGCAGTATAAACAATATCAAGTATTGAAATTGTTATGATAGGTATAACATTATAATAGATAACAGGTTTGATACGTGGGAATGAAAATAATAGAAAAATTGAATTGACAAAATTAACATTGGTTGTACAATCAATCAACTATAATGATTTTATTTTTAAAGGAGGCAGTTATAGATAAACATAATATATAGTATAAATTAAAACCGATATATTCTTATTATACTTCTCCCATACATGTCCACATTCAGCACTCAAACATAAAATTATAAATAACTAAAATGGAGGTTAGCCATGCCTGTTTTTTCAAACACTGAAAAAATGTATGAAGTATTGGGTGAGCTGTTTAATGCATTATTAGATGATACAACAGCCAGGGAAAAATTTTTAGAATCAGACATCATTATTAAGTTTGATATTCATGATCCTGCTGGGCAGATATGGATATCAAATGAAGATGGTGGCAAGGTTATATGTGGCTCAACACAGTTAAAGCCAACAATCGAAATGACGCTTTCAGGTGATTCATGCCACAAATTCTGGCTACAGGAACTAACAATGCCTGTTGCATTGGCTAAAGGGTTAATTAAAGCAAAAGGACCCATGCCAAAAGTTATTAAACTCCTTCCACTTCTTAAACCTGCATATGCAGCATATCCTGAAATTGCTAAAAAACATGGGCTGATATAAAGGGGGTAGCAGATGAGTATTGAACGAAGCATGAAGCAATTTGAGGAAGATAGAAAAGCAGCCGTTAAGATTGCTGCACACTTATTACTGGCAAGTGCAACCACCACACCACGTGTAGGAGGTGTAGGTGAATGTACTGTTCACATAATTGATGATGAATGTAAAATTGAGGATTTATGCCAGGCAATAGAAAAGATGGCAAAAGAAAATGAGCGCTGGGAATTTTTTACCCGTGATGCCATGATGCTCAGAGATGCAGATGCTGTGTTGATTATTACATCGCTACGGTGTTATACCGATCCTGCTGATACTAACTGCAATATGTGTGGGAAACTCACCTGTGAATATTTAAAAGAAAGTGAAAAATTGCCTGATGATCCGGGTATTGCCTATAAAGGTCCGTTATGTATATTCAGAGCTAATAATATTGCTTATGCTGTTGATGGGATAGTGTCACTGGCTCGGAATTTAGGCATTGATTATGGAGTGTTCTGGTCAGCGGGTGCAGCAGCTATGCGTATGGGTATAGTGCCAAAGAATACAGGGTTTTGTTTGGCTGTTGGTATTTCCGTAACAGAAAAGAGCCCATTCAGGGATATCCCGTTGCGATATGATGAGATAAATGAAAAAACTATGAATGACAGGATCATCAAGCGATTGTGGCCTCAGTTCAGATCTATTTACAGTTAACAATGCACCACAACTTCATTGATTTTGCCCATAACAGATTGCATCATGTAATATATAACAAAGTTTATGGAGGTTTTTCATGCCAGCAATAGAAATGAATGAGCTTATACAGAATGGATTAAACAGGGCAGTTGAGCTTATGGCTTTAGCTGCATATAATTCTTTTAGATTTGGCAAACGCAATACCATAAAAATGGTGAGCCTTTCCATTGATGATTTAAAGGAGATAGCTGAATTCTGCTATTCGTTGGGTGACATGTCACCACTGGCTGCGCGGGATGGAAGGTTCCTTATGGAACTGGTAAAAGAGCCATGCGCAGTGCTTTTAATTGGCGATAAGCGAAAATCGGATTTTAATTACAATTGCGGAGCCTGTGGGTACAGAACCTGTGCTGAACTAAATAAAGCTGAAGAGGTTGAAGCATTAACCGCGCGTGGGCCAAGCTGCCAGTTTAAAAATTTAAATATTAATATAGCTGCTGGTGCTGCTGCTTCAATGGCATGGCGTTTAGGCTTACATTGCAGGGTATTCAGTACGATAGCGTTTGCGGCCTTTGCGCTCAATAAACTGGAAGGTATTGATATTGCATCATCAGTTGCCGTGAGTGCTGCAAAAGTTGATCCTTTCTTTGACCGGCATCAGTACTGGACAAAAGAACACTGGGATGAAATTTTTGCAAAAGAATTCCCCACATTTACAAGGGGGTTTATAGGAGCTATCGAAGAATAAAATAATGGAGGGGGGTATGGCAACAAAAGCACATCTTAATCCAGTTATAGCTTCGCACCTGGTTGAAATTAAAGCAGATGAAATTCCCGATACCCTGGTTTATATTTTTGAACAGGGTGATGCGGGCGATGAGCGCTGTACATATAAAGACCTTTATGAAAATTCAAATAAAATAGCACGGTTATTCCTTGATAACGGAATAGATAAAGGCGATACTTTTGCTGTCTTTATGAAAAATTATCCAGAATTTGTCTATGCACTGCTAGCAGGAACTACGATAGGAGCTATCATGGTGCCTATTGATCCGCGCAGCAGGGGTGACAAGCTGAGGTTCCTTTTACACAATTGTAATGCCAAAGCAGTGATAGTAGAAGATGAACTATTAAGCAGTCTTCAAGAGGTATTGCCCAATCTGCCAGCAATAAAATTAGTTAGCGTTGTATATAAAAAAGGGCATGCTATACCAGTTGCTGATAAATACCATGCATTAAATGAAACAATTGAAAAGACTACCTGGGATACAGTTGATCAGATGATAATGGATGTACGGCACCCAATGCAGATTATATATACCTCGGGTACTACCGGTGACCCAAAAGGAGTAGCAATCAGGAATAACAGAACTGGATTGTTTAATATCTTAAACAGTATTGTGTGGCGCTATCAAAAAGATGACATCCTGTATAATGGGTTATCACTGACACATGGTAATGCACAGGCAGTTACTCTATTTCCAGCACTCTCTATGGGAATAACTGCAGTATTCAGCCCCCGATTTACCAAAAGCAGAATATGGGATATATGTAGAAAATATGGATGCACGTCATTTTCACTTTTAGGCGGGATGATGGCAGGAATTTATAATGAGCCCGAAAAACCGGATGATGCTGACAACCCTGTGAAAGTGGTCATAAGTGCCGGGACTCCGACAACAATTTGGGAAGCATTTGAAAAACGCTTCAATGTTAAAATACTTGAATGGTATGGGTCGGTTGAAGGTGGCTTTGCATATAAACCTATAGGGAAAGGGCCCATTGGATCTTTTGGCAAACCAGTACCAGGTGTAATGGAATTTAAGATAGTGGATGAAAATGACAATGAAGTTCCGGTGGGACAAACCGGGGAGTTAATATGCAGATTATTGAAAGGTGAAACAAAAGTTGATTATCTGGGCAAGCCTGAAGAATCAAAAGAAAAGACGCGTGGTGGTTGGTTGAGAACCGGTGATATGGTACACAGGGATGCCGAAGGCTGGTATTATTTTGATTATCGTAAAGGGTCAGAGCTTAGAAGGTCCGGAGATTTCATTCAGCCAGAATATATTGAAACAGTCATTGGCAAACACCCCGATGTATCAGAAGTGTCGGTTTATGGTGTTCCAGCTGCTTCCGGTTCTCCTGGGGAAAGCGATCTTGTTGCTGCTATTGCCTGCTTTGAAGGAAAATCAGTTGATCCAAAGTCATTTTATGAGTATCTGAAAAAAAACCTGGAGGCAAATTTTATTCCTTCATATCTGCAGATTGTTCCAGAGATTCCCAAAACAATAACAGAAAAAGCTTTAACACGGGTTCTTAAAGAAGACTTTTTAAAAGGCGTTGGGACAATATATAAATATGAAGATTATAAATAATAATCATATAGGGAAAACATCTACTTATGGAGGTTCGTATGTTGTATACAGAACTCAATATAGAACTAACAGATGAACATCAGCATCTTAAAGAGCAGGTTCACAGGTTTTCAATGGAAGTATTACGACCTGCTTCTCTGGAATTGGATAAACTTCCGGCTGAAGAAGTTGTCAAAAAAGGTTCAATTTACTGGGATTGCATGGCTAAGATGTACCAGAATGGCTACCATACTGTTTTGATTTCTGATGAATATGGTGGATTGGGACTGGATCCATTGGCAGTTCATATCTTCTGGGAAGAGCTGGCATACGGCAGTGTGGGATTTGCAGTATCGTTAGGATGTAGCTGCTTTGCTGCATTTTATGCTACCATGCTGGCTGAGGATAAGCTTATAGAAAAATTCGTTATCCCGTTTGTAAATTGTAAGGATGCTAGCGTTATGAGTTGCTGGGGAATTACTGAGCCTGATCATGGAAGTGATAATTTAGCACCACGGACGAGTTTTTTCAAAGATGCCTCATTGACACAACAGGTCAAGGCGCATAAAAAAAATGGTGAATGGATCATTTCAGGACAGAAGTCAGCATGGATTTCAAATGGACCTGTTGCTTCAAACTGTGCATTATTTCTGAACCTGGACCCTTCAAAAGGTTTGTCTGGAGGTGGTATATGCCTTATTGATTTAAATCAGGATGGGGTTACACGGGGCAAACCACTTGATAAGATGGGGCAGAGGGAACTTCCCCAGGGCGAGATATTTTTTGATAATGTTGTCTGCTCTGAAGAGTACATGATCGTAGATCCAGAAAGTTATGAAGCCATGACGGAATTAACATTGGGGCATGCTAATGCAACAATGGGTGCCTATTTTACTGGCCTTGCTCAAGCAGCCTATGATATGACATTACAATATTGTACTGAGCGTATACAGGGAGGAAAACGATTATGTGACCATCAATGGGTGCAGAAAAAATTATTCGATATGTTTGTAAAAGTTGAGACTGCCAGAGCATTTTCCCGCGCTGCCATGATATATAATATGAATACCACACCACCTGATGTTAAATATTCCATTGCCTCCAAAGTATACTGTACCGAAGCAGCATTTCAGGTAACCAGTGATGCCATCCAGCTTTTTGGCGGCTATGGGCTGTCAAAAGAATTCCCCATTGAAAAATTGTTCAGGGATGCTCGTGCAGGGATGATTGAGGATGGTTCAAATGACACGTTATCAATGACAGCAGGAAATATTATTATTAAGGAGAAATTGGGAGATGAGTAATGTTTACATAATTGGCTCAGGGATGATACGGTTTAACAAGTATCCTGATGAAACAGTCAGGTCAATGGCTGAAAAGGCTATAAAGCTTGCACTGGAAGATGCTGGCATAGATAAAAAAGATATTCAGGCAGGATTTTTTTCAAATACATTCTGGGGCATGTTTTCAGGACAGCATTCCATACGAGGACAGGTAATTTTCAGGGGAATGGGAATTGATAAAATTCCTGTAGTTAATGTAGAGAATGCCTGTGCAGGTGGATCATCAGCATTGCATTTAGCTTATACTGGCATAAAAGCAGACATGTATGATGTGGCAATAGCTGTTGGTTCAGAAAAAATTACCAATCCTAATAAGGCACTGTCCCTGGGTGCCTATGCATCGTGTATGGATGTTGAAAATTTTGAGAAGCATATCAATATGATAATCGAAGTAAGTAAATCATTTAAAATTAACATACCGCACGATGAAAGTAAACCAGGGGAAGGCCGTAGCGTATTTATGGATGCATATGCTGTTGGAGCGCGGTGGCATATGGACAGGTTTGGGTCCACTCAACACCAGTTAGCAGTTATATGCTCTAAGAATCATTTACATGGATCACTCAATCCTCTGTCACAGTATCAACACAAAATGACCGTAGAAGAAGTACTGGCAGACAAGCTGGTTGCCTGGCCACTGACTCGTGCTATGTGTGCACCGGTTGGCGATGGTGCGGCTGCTACAATTGTATGTTCTGAGAAATTCTTAAAAAAATTAACAGGAGCGCGTCCGGTAAAAATTATAGCATCGGTTATGGGACAGGGTGAGGATAGGGACCTTGATGCGCCGGATATAGGTGAACGTTTATCAAGGTTAGCGTATGAGCAGGCTGGTGTTGGTCCTGGCGATATAAGCCTGGCTGAACTACATGATGCAACGAGCTGGGGTGAGTTGCATCAGACTGAATCAATGGGTTTTTGCCCTGTTGGTGAAGGCGGTCCCTTTGCTGAAAGTGGCGCAACAACGTTGGGTGGTAAAAAGCCCATTAACACCAGTGGTGGACTGGAGTGCAGAGGGCATCCCATAGGCGCATCAGGCCTTGCCCAGATTCATGAACTTGTACTGCAATTGCGCGGTGAGGCAGGAGCGCGCCAGGTTGAAAACGCCCGGTTAGGACTGGCCGAAAATGGTGGGGGCAACATAGGTGTTGAAGAAGCAGCTATGTGTATTCACATCTTAGAAAAGGTACGATAATTACTGATAATATAATCAATGGCTATTAATTTCAACAACAGGTGGGTGGTTATCACAGGAGCCTCTTCCGGTATAGGTAAGGCACTGGCGGAATGCTTTGCCAGGGAAGGGGCTCATCTTATATTAGGTTCTCTTCCTGGTGAAAAACACATACTTGAAAACATCAGGGATAATCTTCAAAAGCAACATGCTATTCAAATAGTTACTATCTATCAGGATTTTGCAGATCCGGATGGAGCCGTAAAATTTTATGATCAATGTAAAAAGCTACAAAAGCAGATTTACTGTTTAGTTAATAATGCCGGTATAATGGCCTATGGCTATTTCCATGAACTATCGCACAAACAGCAAAAAACATTAATCAATATTAACCTTATGGCATATTTTTCCCTCATGCGACTATTTATTGAAGACATGATACAACAAGAGGAAGGGGTTATTATTAATATATCATCTGTGTCAGCATTCCAGCCGACTCCACACCATGCTGTATATGGTGCTGTTAAAGCGTTTGTACAGAGTTTAAGCGAAGCTGTCGATCAGGAATGTAGAGGTACCGGTATCAGCGTGCATACAATAAACCCATCCTATACGGATACGCCCTTGCTTAAAAAAAATAATTTTCCGAATAAAATCTGGTGGTACCGTATTTCAGGGCTGGCAAAACCTGAAGATATTGCTCGCAAAGCAATCAAGGCGGTAAAGCAAGGTAAAAGATTATATGTGCCCGGGGTCATGAATGCATTGATTCATCTTTTCCTGCCGCGATTGCTGCCACGAAAACTGTCCAATGCAATAGCACATATTGTTTTACGGCAGGAAAGATAATCCTGTCTTTATTCATTTGCCAGACCTCTGCGGAAAAGACTGATATACATGAGTATCTGATGTGTTACGCTGTTGATGATGGTAAACAGTGATGTGTACAGATACCCAACCTGGAACAGCATGATGAGCGGAATGGATATATATAGATTTTTATCAAATGCAAAATACACCGCCAACGTCATATAGAGCCCCAACACAAACTCAATAATAGAGACAAAATTGATTGTATGCAGGCTATATTTGTTTTTTAATAGTGTTTTCACGTGGTCTATTGCATTAATACGATTGAGTGCCACCACATTGTATTTTGGAGTCCTGTTAAAATCACTCTTTTTATCAAGCAGTGCCTCTATGACCGCTTTACTGTTATTAATGGATAAACCGATACCCAGTGAAAGGACCATGGGCAGGTACAGAAGCGGTTTAATCTTTGAATCGTAAATGTTTTTATTCTGGTAAAGAACAATGAGCTCTGTAAAATAGTAGAAAATCATTACTGATAGTGTGGCAAGGAGAAATATTGGCAGGTCAAGATAGGCAAACTTTTTAAACCCACCGTAATAACGAACCCATAAAGCTACAGGCATAAGAAGAGTAAGAAAAACCATGAGAAGATATGCAAAGTTAGCCCCTAAATGCATGAACGATTCAAGCTTAACTTTAAGGGGCAGATGTGAATGCAGGATAGTTTTATATAATTTTTTAAATACCTGAATGGATCCCTTTGCCCATCTGAATTGCTGAGCCTTAAATGCTGAAATCTCAATGGGAAGTTCTGCAGGTACGGTAACATCGGGAAGATATAAAAACTTCCATCCTTTCATCTGTGATCTATAGCTTAAGTCAAGATCCTCGGTTATGGTATCATGTTGCCATCCACCACCATCAATGATTGCCTGCCTTCGCCAGATGCCAGCAGTGCCATTGAAATTAAAGAAGCGGCCTGAGCGATTGCGTGCGGTATGCTCTATCATGAAGTGGCCATCTAACAGTATGCTCTGACATTCAGTAAGCAAAGAATAATGGCGATTTATATGATCCCATCGTGTCTGCACCATTCCAATCTCAGGGTTGGTGAAGTAGTGTATGGTTTTTTGCAAAAAGTCAGGATTGGGCAAAAAATCTGCATCAAAGACTGCTATAAATTCGCTATCGGTATGCCCAAGACCGTTTTCCAGAGCACCTGCTTTAAATCCTGTTCTGTCCGTTCGGTGAATATATTTGATGTTGAATCCTTCCTTGCGTTTGAGTTTGCATATTCGCTCGGCAATAATTGAGGTTTCGTCGGTTGAGTCATCAAGTACCTGGATTTCAAGCTTCTTTTTTGGGTAATCTAATTGCGTTATAGTATTGATAAGGCGCTCAACAACATACTGTTCATTGAAAATAGGAAGCTGAACAGTTACTTTGGGGAGAGATTTAAACATTGATTTAGGTTGAATTTTCTTTTTGGCGTATTTTAGAAAAAGATACAATGTATAGTATCTATGAGCACCAAAAATTGATAAAAGTAAAAGTATTAATCCATAAAAAATCAAAATAAACAGCTTCATAAGTTATAACTTCCTTATATTGTAAAATAATATTTCAGTATGGTTTAACGTGGTATTTTTGCAGATTTACTATGATTGATAGTAGACTATACCACGAAAAAAAATATTTGCAAAAATTAATGTATGACATACTATATAATGCAATTTGTATGTCAATATTTATTAGGGGGTTTGTATGACACAGGCAACAGTTCAGGCATTGCAGGGTTTGCGTGATTTATCCATGGTAAAATGGTATATTATTCCATTACTGGCAATTGTTTTTTATATTTATACAAAAGAAATCAAGGAAGCACGTAAAACCGGTGACTGGGATGCAGTATTTGCAGGGTTAACCATATTTGGTGTAGATTTTTTTAATGAAACGTGGAACGGATGGGTGATGTATTTAACACAACGTTCTGCAGTGTGGACAACACCTGGTGATACGGCATTACGCACCATGGTTGGGTGGAATATTGAGATAATGTTTATGTTCACATTATTAGGGATCATCTTTTATCATACATTATCGGGAAAGGATATGAAAATCTTTGGCATTCCTGAAAAGTGGTTCTGGGCTGTAGTGTATGCAGCATTTTGCGTATTTGTTGAGTGCCTGCTTAATATTGGTGGCCATTTAGTGTGGGAATATGAATACTGGAATCTTTCTTTTAAAGGTGTGTGGCTTATCTTTTTATTTGGCTATTTTCATTTCTTTGTTTTTGCTATTATTGTTATGGGGCTTTCAACAGTCAAAAAGAAGATTATTGCAGTATCAAGCATTTATGCAGTACCTGTCATCATGAATATAGTAGCACTGGGAATATTGGGCTGGAATTATTGAAACGAAGGTGGAATGTCGCTTTGTTTATTGATGTTATAAAAAAGCTCTGAAGGGTCTTCGGCATAAAAGATGAGTTCATCATCCATGATATAGCGCATCCTTACCTGTTCAAAAAGGAAGCTGATTTTGTATTTTTTTT
This sequence comes from Spirochaetota bacterium, assembly GCA_029907515.1. Lineage (GTDB taxonomy): Bacteria > Spirochaetota > UBA4802 > UBA4802 > UB4802 > UBA4802. The sequence goes on from JARYLT010000001.1 coordinate 56,548, forward strand.
CTTTGATAAGTTTTTCAATATGGGGAATGCATTGTTTTGAGTACACTGCATGGAGCGGCTCAGTTTTCCCTGCCCAGCAGGGGATTATGCAGTCATACATATGAGGGATTTGCAGCATAAAAGCAATAAATTCCTGATTTAAGAAAGGCATATCAGCTGCGCATACAAAAATGTAATCCGTTGCTGAACGCTTGAGTGCAGTATAGATGCCACCAAGAGGACCAAGACCAGGTATTATATCAGGATATACAGGTATTGTGAGATAGTTATATTTATCAGTATCGTTTGCAATAATTGAAATTGTTTGAAACAGCGGTTTGAGTGAATGTACAACATGTTCAATCAGTGGCCTGCCTTTGAACAGGTGTAAGGTTTTGTCGCTACCAAAACGGCTGCTTTTACCACCTGCAAGGATACATGCCTCTATAGCTTCCATAGATTACTGGCGTGTATATCCCATCTGTAGTGCTGAAGCATCCAGAAAATTAGTAATGAGATTTTCTACCGTCAGGTCAAACTGAGATTCATCATGTTGTTTGGTTATGCGAATTGTTTTTATATATGTGTTGCATTTGTTGCAGTAATCAAAGCGGTATTTTTCATCGGGTTCATAACTGTAATAACCAAGTGTATCGGTGTTTTCATTTCCACACGCAACACATTTAACGCGTTTGTATTCCCATTCGCATTCACACAGGGCACAGTGAAGGAATCGTTTGTTGTTTTTTGACTCAACAATTTTAGCCATATCGGGTAAAAATCCACAAAAAGGACACAAGCCTTCAGTATAATCAGGGAATTGGGTTATATCCTGCAATGCTGCATCTTTAAGAGCAATGAATAATGGCTTGTATGCATTTACTGCCATAAATATCAGCTCATCAGTATCAAGTTTATTATTAAGAGCTATCGCCTCAAATGTACTGTCTTTTGATAATAATGCTGTGATTATGTCTTTGTATAGCTCAGGATTGTCATCAAGGTTTGCAAGCAATGTATCAAATGAGTAAGCGGTTTGATACTGTGTAATAAGCGCAGCTATATTTTTGAACATTTTCTTTATGTCAGCAATTATTTCATCAGTGAACTGTAGTGTATGAGGCTGAATCATTGGGTACTGTGTGGTATCAACAATGAGTTTTGAATCAGTAATGATTGAGGCAAGGTGTTGAAGGCTTTGAAACTGTAATGAAAAAAGTGACCGATATAGAGCAAAAAGGTCTTCTGAAAACATAGAATTATTCAAAAGCGATTCTTTACGCTGTTCAAGATGTTCTGTATGATGTATCATTGGCATAATAAATTTTCCGCTGTTTTCCTGCAATTGAAGCTATAGTCCTGATGGTGACGTATTTGTCAATACTTTACAATGATTTCTTATACAGTTTTTTATAATAACATACGCAATAATGTTTGACAATTATATTATATTAAATTTTTAATGAACAAGGTCTCTTCGAACCCTGTTTTCTAAGGCTCATATAACGCTATGAATGCAGGGTCGAAAGGGTAAAAAGAGAAATCTTTTTGCCTCCCGTGTTTGGAAAGAAGAGGCAGATACCCTTTTTAAGTAAAAAGGGATGTGTCTGTTTATACTATTATTGTATTATATGGGAGGCTACGATCACGCCAAAATTTAATACAATAGTGTTATTGTTTATCAGGCAGAACTTTATAGTGCTGCATGTTTTGTGAAGAACTACTGTTTATTTTTTCAGGAGGTACTCATGCCGGTTACCAGAAGAGATTTGTTTAAATTAACAGGAGTCACGGCAGCGGGTTCATTTTTGGGTGGAGTAACCTTCTTAACAGGATGTAAATCCACTGACAAGTTAAGAGGGGCAAAGGAATCCACCACTATATGCCCGTTCTGTGGTGTTGGTTGCGGTATTATTGTATCATCGCGTGATGGCAAAGTAATAAATGCCGAAGGCGATCCAGATCATCCAATTAACGAAGGTGCTCTTTGTTCAAAGGGAATGTCGTTATACCAGATAGCAGTAAATCCGGTAAAACGGCGTCTTGATAAAGTTTACTATCGTAAACCTTTTAGTGAAGAGTGGGAAACGTTAAGCTGGGATGATGCTATCAAAATGATAGCTCAGCGAGTAAAAGAAACCCGTGATAGAACATTTCTAGAGAAGGAAAATGGCATTACAGTAAACCGTTGTGATGGCTTAGCAGGATTTGGTGGTGCAGCACTGGATAATGAGGAGTGCTATGCATGGTCAAAGTGTGCTCGTCTGCTGGGAATAACACGGTTAGAACATCAGGCACGGCTTTGACACAGCTCAACTGTCGCCAGTTTGGCGGCTTCATTTGGCCGTGGTGCAATGACAAATCACTGGATTGATATTCAGCATGCCGATGTTGTCATGATCATTGGCAGCAATGCTGCTGAAAACCATCCCATATCATTTAAGTGGGTTCAGCGGGCACGTGATAAAGGTGGCAAGCTTATCAGTGTTGATCCACGGTTTACCCGTACATCTTCACTGGCTGACCTGTATGCACCAATACGTCCCGGTACTGATATTGTATTTATCAACGGTATCATTAACTATGCATTGCAGAATGATCTTATCCAGAAAGAATATGTGGTTAAGTATACCAATGCAGCATATCTGATAGATCCCGGTTTTGCTTTTAATGATGGAATCTTCAGTGGATATAATCCTGCTGAACGCAAATATGACAAAAAGACATGGAAATATCAGCTTGATGCTGATGGCATACCCTTAAAGGATGAATCATTGCAGAATCCTCAGTGTGTATACCAGCTTTTGAAGAAACACATGTCACGCTATACACCTGAAAAGGTTTCTGCAGCTACAGGCTGTCCAGTTGACACATTTAAGAAAGTTGCTGAACTGTATACCAGCACTCATAAACCTGACAGGGTTGCCACAATACTGTATGCGATGGGCGCAACTCAGCATACTATTGGGGTTCAAAATATACGTTCATATGTAATATTGCAGCTACTAATGGGAAATATTGGTCTGGCTGGTGGTGGTATTAATGCATTGCGTGGAGAATCTAATGTTCAGGGCTCTACTGACCATGCAATACTGTGGCATATATTACCGGGCTATCTTGATGCCCCCAAAGTATTTGGCCCCAAGAAGGATACTGACCTTAAGACATGGATTGCTAACAACACGCCAACCACCAAGGATCCAATGAGTGTTAACTGGTGGCAGAATAAACCAAAATATATGATTAGCTTACTTAAAGCCTGGTTTGGCGATAATGCCACAAAAGAAAATGATTTTGGATTTGACTGGCTACCAAAAGCATCTAAGCCACACTCACATGTCCACATTTATGAAGAGTTATATGCTGGCAGTAAAATAGAAGGTGCAATTTTAATGGGTACCAATCCTGTTGTTGGCGGACCAAATTCCATGAAAGAAGCCAGGTCGCTGGAAAAGCTTAACTGGCTGGTATGTGCTGACCTATGGGAAACTGAAACATCTATTTTCTGGAAGCGCCCGGGTGCAAATCCCAAAACCATTAAGACTGAGGTATTTTTACTGCCAATGGCATCTTCCGTTGAAAAAGAAGGAAGTGTATCTAACTCAGGAAGGTGGGCACAGTGGCGATATAAAGCACAAAATCCACCCGGAGAGGCAATTACAGACCTTGATTTTATTGACAGGCTTTTCAGGGCGGTGAGAAAGTTATATGAAGATGACGTAAAGGCAGGCAAGAAGGTTGCCAACCCTGATCCAATTCTGAAAGCGTACTGGAATTTTACTCCTGAAGGTCATCATGAGCCGGATCCTCATATGGTGGCAAAGGAGATCAATGGATTTGAGTGGAAAAAGAATGGAGAACACGGTGATCAGATAGAAAACTTTACAAAGCTTACCGATGATGGCAAGACAGTATGTGGCAACTGGCTTTATAGCGGAAGCTATAATGAAGATGGCAATAACATGGCCAGACGCAGCAAGAAGGATAAAACCAGGATGGGCATGTATCATGGATGGGCATGGGCATGGCCTATGAACAGAAGGATTATCTATAATCGTGCAAGCGTCAATATGAAAGGAGAGCCATGGAATCCCAAAAAGCCGGTGATATGGTGGGATGGCGATGAGTGGAAAGGTGATGTGCCGGATGGTCCTGCTCCAGCAGGGGAAAAATTGCCATTTATCATGCTACCAGAAGGCGTTGGACGACTCTTTGCTCCAACTCTCAATGATGGGCCATTCCCCGAACATTATGAAGCAGTAGAGTCAGTAACACGGAATATATTCAATTCACAGCAGTATAACCCGGCTGTGTCACTGTATCCAGGTACTCAGGGTGAGTTTGGTACAAGTGCACGGTTCCCGTATATTGGAACATCATACAGGGTAACCGAACACTGGCAGGCAGGAGCAATGACACGAAACCTGCCATGGTTAGATGAGCTTGTACCGGATATGTTCTGTGAAATAAGCCCAAGTTTAGCTGCAAAGAAGGGAATCAAGAATGGTGATAAAGTTATCATCTCATCACAGCGTGGTTCAATTGAAACCTATGCGCTGGTAACTGAAAGGGTACAGCCATTGAAGGTAAACGGGCAGATGGTTGAGATGGTTGGTATGGTATGGCATTTTGGTTATGGCGGGCACGCTTCAGGTTCATCCTGTAACTTCCTGACACCACAGTGCGGTGATCCCAATACGTTTATACCAGAATTCAAAGTATTTCTGGTTGATATACGAAAGGCTTAAGTGAGGAGGTGGGACTATGTCAGAGAAAGCGTTTTTAGTTGATATATCAAAATGTCAGGGTTGCAGAGGCTGTCAGGTTGCCTGCAAGCAGTGGAATGGATTGCCCGGTGAAAAAACCACCTTCTTTGGGGGTCCGGAGTATACCAATCCTGCCAATCTGTCGGCATTAACCTGGAACCATGTGGTGTTTTATCCCTTAGATAAAAGCAATCCGGAAAGGCCAGTATGGAACATCAAACATACTAAATGCTATCACTGTGCAGAAGCTAACTGTATAGCAGTATGTCCTCAGATGGCTATATCCAAGGTGGATGGCTGGACCGTTATTGACCAGGAAAAATGTATTGGATGCGGTGCATGTGTGAGTGCATGTGTGTATAAAGTACCAGGCTTGAGTGAAATAAACCATAAGAATGATATGGGACAGCTTATCATTCACCGGGGAAAATCGCATAAGTGTAATGCCTGTACGCTGAACAAGCGTGATATTCCTGCATGCGTTTCAACCTGTCCCTCCGGTGCATTGCAGTTTGGACACCGTCAGGCTATAATTAAAAAAGCCCTGAAACGGGTAAAAGAACTTAAAAAAGATTTTCCCAACGCAAGTGTGTATGGGCTAGATGAATTTGGTGGCCTTGGTGTAATAACTGTTCTCAGAGATAAGCCAGAAAAATACGGATTGCCCGTTGGCAAAGATGCTCAGAAGATTGACCTTTCACAGTTTGATTCAATCAACAGCATCTATCATACACTGTCAGTATTTACCATGGGCATTCCCTATCTGCAGAAAAAGGCATACACGGTTGCAAAAGCGCTTGCAGGTGCCGGGAAGAAAGCATAAGCAAAAAAAAATTTATGTAAGGTAACATAAAGGGCAGGTGTCAACACCTGCCCTTTTTTACAGTAACTATCGCACATGTCAAACTGTAGGATGGTAAATGTCTTCAGGAAAATTTTTGAGTATGGATGATGGTATGGCATTTGCCTTTGCTATTTGGGCATACAATTTGCCACTTGGTTTTATTGTTCGTTTTTGTGTTTTAAAATCAACCGCTACAAGACCAAACTGTGACATATATCCTTGCGCCCATTCAAAATTATCAATGAGTGACCAGTGGAAGTAGCCTTTAATATCAACGCCTTCCTGTAATGCCTTATGCATCATTTTAAGGTGATCAATCAACACATTCTGGCGCCAGGCATCATTATGGGTGCCAATACCATTTTCGGTAATGTAAATGGGAAGGTTGGGGAAAGCATGATGCATTCGTTTGATTGCCAGATAAAAGCCTTCAGGATAGGGTTCCCAGCCCAGACCTGCACACAGTTTGTCTGTGCCACATAGAGGGTTGTCTGTTGCTGATGTTGCAAGGTCTTTTAGTTTCAGTGATACTCTGATAAAATTATAAAAATTTAATCCAATAAAATCGTTTGCATTAACAAGTTCATTATGCCTTGAAAAAAGTTGGAAGGGAAGTTTCCCTTTCTGTAATGCACGGATAACTGCTCCATTAAACATATAATCCACAAATTGTGATAGTAGTTTGTCCATAATGTTAGAAGGGTTATATGGTTTAACTATCTGTACATTATGTACTATACCAACCTTAGCGTCAGGGTAAACAGATTTGATAGTATGATAGGCAATAGCATGCATCAGCATAACAGTGCCCAACGCTTTAATGGCTTTGAATATATTTTTTTCACCAGGAGCAAACATGTCGGTAAGGTAGCCTAACATCACGATGCTTGGCTCATTTATAGTATTCCAGTATTTGACCTTGCCTTTAAACGTTGTTGCTAAAACACGGCAGAATTGTGCAAAATGGTCTAAATGTTCTCTGTCACGGTTAAGGAGCCCACCCTCATTACACCACCATATGGGTAATGTAAAATGAAAAAGCGTAACAAATGGAGTAACCTTTCGTTTTAAAAGCTCATCAATCATGGTTACATAGTGGTCCAGTGCCTTTTTATCCAGGGTGCCAGGTTGTGGGAAAACCCGTGACCATTCAATGGACATACGATAGGCATTGCAGTTTAATTTTTTTAAAAGGTCAAAGTCCTGTTTATAACGGTTCCAGTGATCACATGCAATCAGAGCACTATCATTATTTTTTATTTTGCCGCTTTTTTCAAAAAGCCACCAATTATTATTGGTGTTGCCACCTTCTATCTGATGGGCAGCAGTTGCTGTACCCCATAAAAAGCCTTTGCGGAAATGTATGTCGTTTGATTGTGCTGGCATACGCAGTCTCCTTTATTATATTAGGAATTAGTTGCATATAATCTAATCCATGTTTTTTAGTAAAAATGTAGTTATACAAAAAAATCAATAAAAAAATATTCATGGGGCGATAGTTACTGTAACAAAATTCTTGTGAATGAATCATAGTGTAAAAAAAAGTAATTGCATAAAATTACATTTGCATACAATATATTCTATAGAAAGAAAGAAAACCATCATGAGTATTCAGACACTGATAACATTATTTGATTGGCGCAGTTTAATTGATATTCCCATTCTGTCATTTATTGTCTTTTTGTTTTATACAACTCTGCGTTCTTCCGGATCATGGCGTATTGGTTTGGGTATAATTGTTGCATTATTATTTTATCTTATAGCCCGTTTTATAAGACTTCCTGGAGTTGAATGGGTTTTCAATAACGTTAGTAATATTGCGTTAATAGCATTAATTGTAATTTTTCAGCCTGAAATCCGTAAAATATTTGAAAGAGCAGCATCAACGTTTAAGGTAAAAAAACTTCTTAAAGAATCATCCGGATTTTTTACTGAGATAGCAAAAGCTACGTTTGTGCTGGCCCAGAAACGCTGGGGTGCCATTATAGTTATACCAGGAAAAGATGAGGTTGAGAATAAAATTAATGGCGGCTTTATCATTAATGCTGAGGTAAGCGTGCCGCTTATTGTAAGCATATTTGATCCTCACTCGCCAGGCCATGATGGTGCAATGTTGGTAGAAAATGCTAAAATTGTGGGTTTTGGATTCAGGCTGCCACTATCGTCATCTGAAACGTTAGATTACCGGTTTGGTACACGTCACCATGCATCATTGGGATTATCCGAAGCGTGTGATGCTCTGATTATCACTGTATCTGAAGAACGAGGTACAGTATCAGTTTTCCATACTGGTTCATACATACAGGCTGACAGTGAGGAAAAATTAGAACGTGAAATAAAAAGTCACCTGCAGAATGTAAGCTTGTTTTTTCCCATTACAACAAGACGTAGATCCAAAAGCATTCGCTTAGCAGAGGCTTTTATGAGCCTGATTGTTGGTTGCTGTATATGGCTTGCTATTGCCATTAATGCAAGTCAGGTAGTGCAGCGTACCTATACAATACCTGTGCAATACAATCTTCCACCCAAAATGGTAATAATAGGTGAAAAGCCACAGACGGTGCGTATATCAGTATCAGGCTCAGCCAGCGAAATAGAAAGTATTAGGGCTTATGAGCTGAAAGCTTTTATTGACCTTATCGATGTATCACCTGGCGAGCACTCAGTGAATTTACAGCGGAAAAATTTTAATGTTAGCAATGATGTCAATATTATTGATATAGAACCCCCTCAGCTAAAACTTGTACTGCATACCATGCAGCAGCGTGATGTTGAAATAAAACCACAGCTTGTTGGGTCATTACCGCCAGGCTATGAAATTACTTCTATAGATGTAAGCCCTTCAAAAATTCCAGTATTATATACCACATATCTTGAAAACCCGGACGATATCTATTTGACGACAGCACCAATATATATTAATTGTATTCAGCAAAGTGTTAAACTGACAACAAAGATCGTTGCACCACAGGGTGTGTATCCGCTGGATATATCAAACTGGCCTGATGTAACGGTGAATATTTATGTTCACAAAAAATAGTTTGGGGAGCTTATTATGCCAACAACCATTAAAAATTTAGGTCCTTGTGACATTGATTCGCCCTTATTAAAGAAATACAGTCAGCGTGATGCAGCGTTTGTAAGTGACGATTTAAGAGTTCGCCTCAATGCCTTTATTGGCAAAAACCCGCCAAAAGGTGGTGAACATATTGAAAGCTTTGAGGCAGCTGGTCCACGCGAAAAGATTTTCTTTGATCCTGAAAAAATAAGGGTTGCTATTAGCAGTTGCGGCGGGTTGTGCCCTGGCATTAATGATGTGATACGTTCCCTGGTCATGGAATCATATTATGGGTATGGGGTAAGGAATATTATTGGTATACCCTATGGATATAATGGTCTTAATCCGGATTACAATTATAAGCCCATTGAATTAACCCCTGATTTTGTCAAATCAATACATATGCAGGGTGGAAGTATATTGGGCTCTTCTAGAGGTGGAACAAAAGATATGGATAGGCTAGTTGACACCCTTGAAAGACTTAATGTCAATATATTATATACTATAGGTGGTGACGGGACATTGCGTGGTGCGCATGATATTGCAATGATTGCCGAAAAAAGAGGGTTGAAGCTGGCAGTTGTTGGTATACCCAAAACCATTGATAATGATATCAGCTTTATCCAGCGTTCATTTGGTTTTGAAACAGCGTTTTCCATTGCAGTGGATGCAATTTATGCTGCCCATACCGAGGCTGAAGGTGCACCAAATGGAATTGGCCTGGTAAAGCTTATGGGGCGTCACTCGGGCTTTATTGCAGCAAATGCGGCACTTGCAAGCAGTGATGTCAACTTTGTACTATTGCCAGAAGTCCCCTTTGAACTGGAAGGACCTAACGGATTGTGTGCGCATTTGGAAAAGCGCTTGCAGCAAAGAGGACACGCGGTTATCTGTGCGGCCGAAGGTGCAGGGCAGGAAATTTTACAAAAAGATTCAGAAAAAAAATATGATGCATCAGGCAATGTTAAACTAGCAGATATCGGAGTGTATCTTAAAGAAAAAATACAGGAATATTTTGACAAAAAGGGAATTGAAATAAATCTAAAATATATTGACCCAAGCTACATTATCCGCAGTGCACCTGCAGTTCCCAATGATTCCATCTACTGCACATTGTTAGGGCAAAATGCCGTTCACGCAGGTATGGCAGGCAAAACTGATTTAGTCATTGGACAGTGGAGTAATATCTATACCCATGTACCCATTGAGGTTGCAATATCACAACGTAAGCGTATTGATCCTCGTTCACGATTTTACAGCAGTGTACTAGATGCAACAGGCCAGCCTTCTGCTATGATTAATGAATGAGAGGGCATATTAATTTTTTGTATCTACTTAAGACTTTGATTGTTAAAAACAATCAAATGATATAAATATTTAAAAACAGATTTTAAAAATTTAACTTTTAGAAAAGGAGGTTTGCCATGGCCAAAGAATATCGTCATGCACCAGTGATTTGTGGGATTATAACAGTGATTGCTATTTTAGGTATTATTGCAGGCATCTTGAAAACAATGCCAATAGTCGTGGCGTTTAGTATTATTCCTGCAATTATCTATGAAATTTACAGAACAGAAGGGATTTTTACCAGAATAGCATCGTGGTTAGCGCTCATTGTTATACTTGTTACACTGTATGTCATTCATAAAAATGTCATGATTGATATTATTCCCTTTATTGCAAAATGTATCAGTATGCCTGTGACAGTTAAACTTGTGCCAGCGGGATTAATTGCACCGGTGGTGCTGGTAGTAATAGCTGTTTATTTATTCAAAAGAACAGCTGGTATCTATACACGCTGGCTTGCAGTAGTTATCCTGGTTGGTTCAGTTGCCTTGTTTTACACCCTTGATCCACAGCTTTTAAAAAATTTACTGTCTACACCGGAGGTTCAGCAGAATATTAAAGAAGGTGTTAGAGAAGGAATACGTACAATTCAGTAAAATCTTACAGAGCGTGTGCTGAAATAGATCTGAAGCTATTACAATACTTTTCGTATACTGCAGTTAAAACATTGTAATTAATTGATAATAGTTCATTTGCCGAAAAACCAATAGGATTTTCCTTGCGGTATGATTTAATGGGGAATGATGAAAGCACTTTATTAGTATTAATGATATACGTGCCATTGCTTTTGATAACATAACCTTTTTTAATGCAAAATTTTAAAAACCGTTTTAATTTTTTATGGCTATAGTTCCTGTCATTGAGATATTCATCAATATCAGGAAGCCTGCCTTCTTTCACCAGTGCCATTATGTCTGCGATAATAGAATCTAAATGTGATGCGATCTCTTCTTTTTTTAGAATTAGTGCCCTGTCAATTTCCTCAACAGCCATAGACAAACGCAGCATATACACTGATGCAATCTGGCTGAAGGTAATGGTATGCAGGTCCTTTAGTATTTCTTGTACCTTAGCTAAAAATTTGTCCTTTTCATCAAGAATGAAAACTGGTTTGCCAACATTAATAAAAATATCTTTTTTCCCTACCATGCATCGGTCAACTTTGACGTTGATGGGAAGAATATAGAGTTTCTTTTGAAAATGTCTGTAGGTGCTGTCAACAAGCTGGAAAATACCACTTCGAAGATTCTTTAAACCGCCAAAGCCCCATGTGGTGCCTTCAGGGAAAATGAGTGTGGAAAACCCACTGTGAATGCAACTTTTAAGTTTTTCCATCTGGGTGTATATTTCAGACTTCATTGCTTCTTTGTTATTGAAATCTTCTATAAATGGGCGTGGGATATCAATCAGTTTCATTTTTTTAAAAAAAGCTTTGGGAAGTCCTGTCCTGTCCAGAAAATAAAATAGATAATAGGCTAATTTGTTTTTTTTACCAAAATTTGATGATAGATAGTTACCGCTTAAAAAATCCTTTTTAGCCATAATAACAAAGTGCGGACGTGGTTTTAATGCGTAATATACTGTTGAAAGCGAGGGAACTTCAAAATAGCTGTCATGTGTTGGTGTGAATATTACTAAATCTGGTATGTGTTTTAGATATTCTTTGCCTTTAAGATGAGGTCTATGGCGCATTATAATGGAGGCAACTTTAAAACAAAACAAAAAAAATTCGTACATAATGCCATTAGAGTGCCGCATATTGTATCCCCAATTATTGCTAATTAAAAAATATTGTATGGATGCTTCTCTGTCAATATATTTATACAAAAATTGCAATTTGATAATTGTAATAATATCTATAAAACCTGTTATTAATAAAAATAAATCTCAAATAAAAAAAATTAAATTTTGTAATAAAAATATTGATGATTTTAATCGGGTGAAGTATATTAACTGCATAGTTAAACTTTTTAATTAAATCATGTAGTTAATAGTATGAGCTATCGCTCATAAAAAATTTGTAAAGGTATATAATGCATTCATACAAATATTCCAAGGAAACCCGTGATGTGATTCTTAATGCGGCAAAAAAAGAATTTGCTGAACGGGGCTATAGTGGTGCACGGATGAGCTCAATAGCAAAGCGTGCAGGAGTTAATCAGGCGCTCATACACTATTACTTTTCTAGTAAGGAAAAGCTATACAGGGAGGTTCTGGAATTTTTGTTTCATCATGAGGAGTCAAGAATAATTGAAGAGTATTTTAAAGAAGATGTGCTAACCCCACCTGAAGCATTGTATGTGGCAATCTATATCCTTGTGTATTTGCATCACGATGCAATTGATCCTGAAACTAACAGGATAATTTCATGGGAAATTGCAGAAGGTGGTGAGACATTCAAAAAGCTTTTAATAGAATATCTTTACCCACGATTAGATAGAATTACACTCATAATTAAACAGGGTATTGAACAGGGATATTTTGAAACCAGTGACCCATTTCTGATAGTTTTTAACCTTGTAAATTTTATTATTTCCTTTGAAAACAACAAACAATATCTTAAAGATACGCATTGGTATGGTCTCTTTTATGGTGGTGATGATGGCAGGCGTTTATTTGAATATACACTCAATGCCACATTTAAAGCTCTGACCCCAAAGAGGAAGGTACTTGCTTTGCCTCACATAAGCAATGAATTACAAAACAAATTACATATAATTATTAATAAGCTTAAAAGTGCTCAGGGAGAACGGTATGCATTGTCAAAAGAGGTATAAACATTTATTCCAAACTAGTAGCGTTCTTTCACTCATGGCAGTGATTATTATTTTCAGTGTATCGCTGGTAAATGCACAACCGCTTACACTAAAACAGGCAATTACTACTGCCATACAGAATAATAATACTTACAAAGCTGCACTACTCAAAGTGGAAGAAAACCGCTATAAGGTGCGTGAAAGCTGGGGGATGCTGTGGCCACAGCTTTCAACTGATGTTGCTTATACACGGCAGTGGTATGAAGCTGGATTTCAGTCACAGATTGCAGGGCAATATGATGTAAAGATAATAAATGGACAGATAGCAGTTAATCCCGGTGCATTCTATAACAGCCTGCAGGCTTCCCGCAATGGCTATATTGCCAGTGAATACGAGGCGCGGTCAATCAAGGCAAATACTATCATTACCACATTGAGGTTATACTACCAGGTACTGTTAACAAAAGAGTTGATCAGCATGCACCAGGAATCACTGAAGGCGCTGGAAGAAAACTTAAGAGTTGTAACGGTTGGTTATCAGAAAGGCACGTTTTCCAAGTTAGATTTTCTGCGAGCAAAGGTTGCCTATAATAATGAAAAGACGCAACTCATTAATGCTAAGAATGATTATTTGACAGTATGTGCAACGTTTAATATACAGTTAAACAGAGATATTAATGAACCTGTTGAACTGGATGAATCAGTACTGATGGTAAATAATGATGATTTACAGTATCTGTCACTTGAAGAGGAAAAGGAGATAGCTCTTATTAAGGAACTGGTTGCACTGTCATTAAAAAACAGGCCTGAGTTATTACAATTAACCCATTCTAAAAAAGCTTTAGAATATGCATCCGATGCAGCAGCCTCAGTATATCTTTGGCCAAGTTTATTTGTAAGTGGCAATTACGGGACAAGTAAAAGTATATCAAAAGATGGTGGACAATTTACACCAACTGGGAACCTAGCAATAGATCCTATTTTAGAAGCTATGAGCCAGGGTATGTCTGAAAGCTTTGCCCCCAAAGGCTGGAATGATCACTGGATGATTACCTTTGGTGCCACCTACCAGTGGGGTGCGTTGTCACCCATTAATTCGTCGCATGCCAAGGCAAAGCAACTGGAAAGCCAGGCCAATCAGTTAGATTTACAGTTAGAGGATTTTGTAAAAAGCGTCAGGCTTGATATACAGCGTGGGTTTTTGAAACTCAAATCAGCTTCAAATTCAATCTACTCACAGCAGGGAAATGTTGAAACAGCAGAAGAGTCATTGAATACTGCAACTGCACAGTTCAGAAATGGCATCATTGATAATTCAAAATTTTTAGAAGCAAATGTTGCACTCATTCAGGCAAAGACCTTATATATACAGTCGCTGTATGATTACAAGGTTTCGCAGGCAGAATTGAATAAATCTATTGGCGTGGATTATTTCAAGATTTATTAATTTATTGGGAGAGTTACCATGAAAAGGGGAACAAAAACAATACTTATTGTAATTGTTGCTATTATAGCAATTATCGCTACATACAGGCTGGTAGTTTTTATTGGAAATAAAATAAAGCCCAAGCAGGTTATAAAAGAAGAGCGTGTCATCCCGGTAAAAGCTTCTAAAGCAATTCGTATGGATATAACAAAAACTCTTAATTTAAGCGGTGACATTGTAGGCAAAGAGGTTGTGAACGTCTTTTCACAGGTGCCTGGCAAGGTTATGGAAATCCTTGTAAAGGAAGGCCAGTTTGTAAAAAAAGGGCAGGTACTTTTCAGGGTTGATCGGGATATCGTTGGTATGGAATACATGCCCGCAGTTGTTGAATCACCACTGTCAGGATATGTAGGGACTGTAATGGTAGACAGGGGAATGTCCATAAGCCCGCAAACACCACTTGCTCAGGTTGTTACTATGAATCAGGTTGAGGCGGTTGCTCAGATCATTGAGGAGCAGATCAACATGGTACAGATTGGTATGAAAGCAAAGATCCGTGTTGATGCTTATCCAAATATGTTTTTCTATGGCACAGTGTATCGTAAAAATGCGGTACTTGATGCAGCAAGTAGAACACAGGAGGTTCGTATACTTATAGATAATCCCCAGCTTAAACTACGTCATGGCATGTTTGCTGATATTCAGATACAGATGGGTTCAGCAAAGAACGCTGTGGTAATTCAAGTAGATAGTATTTTAAGTGATAGTTCAGGGAATTATTATGTATACAAGGTAGTTGATAATAAGGCATTTAAACAATCAATAAAGCCTGGATTTTCCTTAAAAAATGTAACCGAGGTAGTATCCGGAATCAATGAAGGTGATGCGGTTGTCACACTGGGCAAGGAGAATGTGGGGCATGGTGATATGCTTATGGTTTATATGGAAGAGATTAAACAGTAATAGTGCAGGGAGATAGTTACTATGAAATTAACTGATATATCCGTTCAAAGGCCAATAACCATTACAATGATGTATATTGCCATTCTAGTAGTAGCAATAGTGAGTTATGTAAAAATCCCCTTAGATTTATTTCCTGATATTGAGTTCCCCGTTGCTGTTGTTTTTACCGAGTATCCCAATGTTGGTCCTAAAGAGATAGAAAGTACCGTAACCCGACCACTGGAAGAAGCATTGTCATCGGTTAATAATATTGATACTCTAACGTCAACATCAAAAGAAGGCCTCTCTATGATTGTTGCCAAGTTTACCTGGGGTACTGACATGGGGCTTGCAGTTAGTGATATGCGCGAGCGTATTGATATACGAAAGAAATTCCTGCCTAATGATGTTGAAAATCCTGTAGTGTTAAAATTTGATGTTTCCATGATGCCAGTTGTTATGCTTTATATTACTGGCCCAAAAGATTTAGCATATGTAAAAAAATATGCTGAGGATAATTTAAAAAATATATTTGAGCAGACTGATGGTGTGGCAGCGGCATACGTCAGTGGTGGGCAAAGCTATGAAGTTAAGGTTGAGCTTATTAAAAACAGAATTGACGCATATAAATTGACTATCGACCAGATTATACAGCTTTTGGCGGCAGAAAACTTAAATATTGCTGGTGGTGATGTCAAGACCCCATACATGAAATATACCTTGCGAACTCAGGGCGAATTTAAATCTCTTGATGATATTCGCAATGTGGTTGTTACAGTGAAAAATGGCACCCCAATTTATGTGCGAGATATAGCCAGGGTATATTTAGCACCTGCTGATGTTAAGGAGATTGTGCGTCTTAATGGCGAAAATGGTGTTATACTGCGTGTTCAGAAACAATCAGACAAAAATACTGTAATCGTTGCCCGTAATATATTAAAAAAAGCTGAAGAAGTACGCAAAACCTTGCCTAAAGGGATGGATATACAGCCATTCTTTAATGCTGCTGAATTTATAGAGCTATCAATATCCAATATGATAAAAAATGCTGTTGAAGGGGCTTTGATAGCTATCCTTGTTGTTCTTGTTATACTGCGAAATATGCGGGCTGCACTTATCATGGGATTGTCGATACCTGTTTCTATTATTACTTCATTTGTTCTGATGTACTTCTTTGACCTGTCACTCAACATGATGTCAATGGGTGGGCTTGCCATTGGCGTTGGTATGCTTATTGATAACTCTATTGTGGTACTGGAAAATATTTTCAGATATAGGGAGAAGGGTGCACGGCCAAATGAAGCGTCAAAATTGGGTGCCGATGAAATGGGTATGGCTATTACCGCGTCAACCCTTACCAACTTAGTGGTCTTTGTACCATTTTTATTTAGCCAGGGGCTTGCTGTACAGTTATTCAAAGACATGGCGCTTACAATCACGTTCTCAATGTTAAGTTCATTAGTTGTGGCACTTTCACTTGTTCCAATGCTTGCCGCAAAGTTTATCCCGCGCATTGAACATACCTATACAGGGAAACTTTTATTTTTTCAGCCATTATTTGATAAAAGTGAGCAATACTTTTTACGGTTAGAAGGCTTTTATGGCAAAGTTATCAACTGGGCCCTTGACCACAGAAGGCGGGTTATCCAATATGTTGCAATTTCATTTGTGATCGGGCTTATCATGATACCTGTTGCAGGGATGGAGTTTATGCCGGAATATGATGATGCTCAACTTACTATTGTTGCAAAATTGCCCGTTGGAACCAATTTAGAAACAACTGAATCTGTTATGAAGATGATTGAAAAACGAGCTCTTGATGTTTTGAAAAAGGAAGAGTACAAAGTTGTTTCAGTACGAGCAGGGTATGGTGAAGGATTTACTGCTGCATTTGGTGAAACAACAGATTATACCGGCAAGATTGAAATGCGGCTGGTTCAACCAAGCCATCGCAAACGGTCTAAAAATGAAATACGGCAGGCATTGCGTGAGGCTTTCAAAGGTGTTCCGGGTGTTACCTTTAACTTTTCACTTCAGGGTGATGCTGGTGGTAGAATATTAGGGATGGGTGGAGCTACTATTTCAATTGAAGTATATGGATATGATTTTGAGAAATCATCACAGTATGTTGAAGATATACGCAATGCTATTAAAAATATTCCGGGTTTAAAAGATATTGATGTTTCCCGGGAAGAAGGATTGCCCGAAAAGGTTATAGTTGTTAACCGTGAAAAAGCTTCCAAGATGGGTGTCAATGCCTATCAGATTGCAAATCTTATAAAAAATAATGTTGCAGGGTATCCGGCAACCCGATATCGCTTTGAGGGCGATGAGTATGATATTAATGTTCGTTTACGAGAGGCTGACAGAGAAACTATTGAGCATATAAAATCAATTGAGATAAACACTCCAATTGGCAAGCGAGTGCCAGTAGGAAACCTGATTGAAATTGTGACTAAATCAGGGCCGTCAACCATTGAGCGGAAAAAGCAGGAGCGTGTTGTGTATTTAAACTGTAAAGCTGAAGGTAGAGCTTTGAGTGCTGTCGTTTCGGATATCAATAAAGCAATCGGCAAATTGCCAAAACCTGCTAATTTTGATGTGGTTATAGCCGGTGCATATAAGGATATGCAGGACACATTTCAGGATTTATTGCTGGTAATGCTGGTTGCTATGGTGCTGACCTATGTTATTATGGCAGCTCAGTTTGAATCGTTACTTAGGCCATTTATTGTTATGTTCAGTGTGCCTACCGTTATTTTTGGTGTGTCACTATTTTTGTTCTTAACCGGTACAACATTCAATGTGGTCACATTTTTAGGTGTCATCATGCTAGTTGGTATTGTTGTTAACAATGCGATAGTTCTTGTGGATTATACTGATATCCTGCGAAAGCGTGGTTATGGCATACGAGAGGCACTGGTTGAAGCAGGTACAAAACGATTACGACCTATTATGATGACTACGCTCACTACGATACTATCGCTTATACCTATGGCTTCAGGCCTGGGCGAAGGATCAGAGCTTTCATCTCCATTAGCGCGTGCTGTTATGGGTGGAATGAGTACAGCGTTTATCTTTACCCTGGTGTTTATACCGGTAATGTATATGATATTTGAAACCATACGTGAACGGTATGAAGCACGACGGAAATATTAATTAAATTTATTTGCGGAGGAGATAATTAGTATGGTAATGCTATTTATAGTTTACAGCAACGCTGTTGATGATGAAGTTGTTGAGATAGTAAAAAAATACGCTTCAGGATATACAAAATTTGTAGATGTGCAGGGTGAAGGAAATAAAGAACCGCAATTGGGTACCCATGTATGGCCAGGGCTCAATAACTGCATGATGATAGCTCTTGAAGACAATAAATCTAAGGATAAAATTGCCCAGGAGTTACAAAAACTAAAAGTTAAATTTAAAGGTGTTGGCATCAGTGTCTTTGTGATGCAGTTAAAAGAGATGGTATAAAAATAGTATTTTTAAAGAATTAATGTTTTACATGACACTGCGTTGTTATACTCAATCCCAAATGTTTGATATACATGTTTCTGGTCGGCTTCATCCTGAAAGCTGACCAGATCTATACTTTCACTGTACTGCTGTTTGAGCCAGTCTATGCAGTGGAGTGCAAAACCTTTCTGTATAACAATGGGGAAGGGATATGCAAAATCTTTTTGTGAAATTATTGTATAATTTTCAGGTGTTACAAGCAGTATGGGATTAATACACGCATAGTGTTCCTGCGCGCGTAAAAATGTTTCCAGCGTTTCAAATAACTGAAATATCCGCACTGGTAATCTGTCATACGTGTCCTGGAAGTGCATCATGTGATAATAAAAGGTGTCCCCTGTTGCGGCAAAAAGGGTTTGGGCAATTGCGCTGTCATCCAGTATATCGTTATACAAAAACACAACGGAATAGAGCATGGTATGGAATTGACATTGTGAAAGAATAGATTGCAGGGCAAGGTCTATATGCGATGAACTATCGCACAACAAATAAAAAATGACATGATTTGTTTGCAGGGCATTGAAGATATTTTGTGGTACGCTGCCATGGTTTTTGCAATTAATAAACACACTGTTAGTAAGCTTACCGTTTTTATTCATAATAAATGATGGTATAAATGGTGGATTAAATACAAAGCCTGTTGCATCCTCAAAATATCGAGTTATTGCGTACATATCATTGTGCGTAAAATTAAATCCCTCAATGAAGTAATAAGGCGGGTAAGGCATGAATGTGGCATTATGCTTGAGCGCCTCATCGTACAGCGCTGTCCCCGGCAAAACCATAAGCGGGTACAATTCAACTTCGTTGCCCAGGCCATAATCAAGAAGGGTATCAATGGTGTTCATAAATGATTCAGGCGTGTCGGTGGGCAACCCTGGAATAATACCAACCTGAAGCGTGAATCCAGCATCTTTAAGGCGCACAATACCTTCAAGTTCTTTTTGTGCATTGGTTTTTCGTCCAATGTGGGAAAGACATGCCTGATTCATTGTTTGCAAGCCAACCTCTAAGCTTTTGAAACCTGCTTTTTTTAACAGGGCTATTGATTCTTGGGTAATGCGATCAGCTCTGATTTCAGTATGCAGCGGTATGGTGTTTTCAGCCTGGATGAGGGCGTTACAGTAATGAGCAAAATGTTTTGACTGATTAAACGTTGGTGCAAGCAGGTATATTTCCTGAATATTCTCTTTTTTTGCCCTATGGACAATTGCTGAGAGAGTTTGAGCAGGAAATGCTCTGACCCTGCTGGTATTTTTTGAATACAGGCAGTAGTTGCATGTAAACGGGCACCCGCGAATTACCTCCACACTGAGGCTTCCATCATACATGGGTTGGAGGTATCCCTGTGTATACGGTTCAACCATCTTTTTCAGTGGTGTAAAATGGTGGGCAGGTTGTATGAATACGGCATTACCATTAATGGTATGTTGGTATTGCGTATGTGTATTGTGCAAATAGTGCTCAAAGAAAAATTCACCCTCGCCAATGATGAATATATCTATTTCAGGATGGTAGTGTTGCAGTATATGCGCCTGTAGCTGTATTTCGGGACCTCCAAACAGTATGGTTACCTGTGGGGTCAGAGCCTTAATTTTTTGAGCTATTGAGCGTGAGCGTTCAACATTCCACAGATAACAGGTAAAAGCTACGTGGGTTGGATTGTATTGCAGTATGGTATCAACAATTATGGGGTCAGAGCCAAAGTTTTGTATTGTGTGCGGTAATTGTATGGCTTTAATATTTGTGCGATAGTTACTGAGGCAAAAACCTTGCAGTGTAGCAGGAGCATTGGGGATATTACCAGCAATGTAGTTGTAGCCGTGATCTAGCAATGGGAGTTGTATGAATACGATATTCATGGTAATATACTAGCGATGATACTGCTAACATAGCAATAATTTTATGGGAAATCCAAAATAGTGGGGTCAGAGCATGAATTGATAATTGCAAGCGCTCAAGCGCTTGAGCTTCTGCGCAGAAAAGAACAAATTGGGTTTAATGAAGAGAACGCAGAGTGCGCGAAGTGCGCTTATAAGACGGGGTCAGAGCTGTATGCACTGAAACTTTGTGGTTTTAGCGGAGTCTGTGTGAGGGAAATTTTTTAAAAATTAATATGGAGAAATTTATATAACAGCAGTTTTCAGTTCATCTCGCAACTTTATATAAAAAGGACGGTCGGGGGTTTTTAACTCAATCTTGAAAATTAGTTTTTCAAGAATTTGGAATACATTGATGGTATTCACTGATATTGTATATGAAGTGCCCGTTTTTTGCGCAGATGCTATCATAGCTTTACATTCATCAAGGCCATCAGAAAGATTTACAAGCTTTTCAAATTCTTCTGAGGATAATGTTATTGATTTTATTTGTTTGCTTTTTTGATTGCTATCTTTCAAAAATTGTATATACAGAGGGCTGTTTTTCCAGTTTTTGATTATGCCTTCAGAACCACATGCCGGGCATTTCCAGTGTATCTGGTTGGGTACATGAGTAATTAATACTGTCACAGTACCCTTGCAATCAGGATTATCGGTGAAAAGTTTACAACTTATATCGGTTACTATCGCTTCCCCTTTTATAAGATTTGTGGTTGCGCAAATAGCGGCTTGGCAACGATCAAAAAGCATTTTGTCGGCATGTGCCAGATTGTATTTAACATTGCCATAATGCAAAAAGTCATTTATGTCAATAACTATCCCCATATACGGTATGGGGATAGTATTATGACAATTTTGTCACCAAATTTTTTACAAAAAGTTAGCTAAATCTTTTACAGCCATTTACGTTTTTTTGCTTCAAATTTTAATTCATCCCTGAAATCAGGATGGGCGATAGCTATCAGCGATTTTGCCCTTTGGTATATACTCTTGTATTTTAAATAGGCAACACCATATTCGGTAACAACGTATTCCACGTCATTTCGTGAGGTGGTAACTACTGTGTTTTCAGGGAAGCTCGGCATAATTTTGCTTCTCAGTTTGCCATCCTTATCAGTGAATGTTGAGTTTATTGCCAGAATGTTTTTTCCGTTTTTGGCAAATTTTGCTCCCAGTATAAACTGTACCTGACCACCAGTGCCGCTATATTGTTTTGCACCAATGGATTCAGAGGCTACCTGCCCGGTTAAGTCAAGCATCAGTGCGTTGTTAATTGCTACAATATTATCATTTTTTGCAATGTTAAGTGGATTATTAATAAACCCAATAAGTTTAAATTCAAAATCCTGATTATTTTCCACATAATAGTAAAAATCACGGGTTCCTACACAGAAACCTGCAACTACCTTTCTTCCCTGCATAAATGTTCGCATTGATCCATCAACAGCACCGCATTCAATAAGATCCTTCATTGCTGGTGTGGCTACTTCTGAGTATATGGAAAGATGCTTTTTATTTCGCAGGTTATAGCCAATGGCATTTGGAAGCCCACCAAAACCCAGCTGAACTGTTGCTCCATCAGGAATCATTTCAGAGATATAGTCTGCCATTTTTTGTTCTGCTTCTGTTATTTCAATATTTGGTATTTCAAAAATTGGCTCATGATGCTCAATAATGTAGTCAACTTCCGAAACATGGATTTTAAATTCAGGGGCTACAAGTCGTGGCATATGTTTGTTAACTTCAACGATAACATAATCAGCCTCCCGTATAGTATCTAAGTCAAGAAATGATGCAAAGTTTGACCTGCACATGAAACCATTTTCATCAGGAGGTGTTACCCGTGCAACAGCAATGTTTAGCCGTGAAGCCCTGCAGTAGTTAGCTGTTTCGCCAAGGTGGATTGGCACATACTGACAAACTCCCCAATCCATGCATATACGCTCCATTGGACCCACAAAAACTGTTTCAAGGTAAAAACTCTCATGATTTTCCGGTTTCATGTAGTCAAACAGCGCCATTGCATAGCCCATGCTGATACCAACATTCTTTATCTGCCCTGCTCGTTTACTTAAGGCACGGGAAAACTCATACGGAATACTTGTACCACCGCTCATGGCTATTCGGTCGCCTGATTTAATTAACGCTGCTGCCTGATCTGCCGAGCAGAGTTTGTCTTCATACTCTTCCTGCCAGTTTGCGTAGTGCTTTTTAGATCGTAATTTCTGTACCACATTCCCTGTTACTGTATACATAAGACCTCCTTTGAAAATAGAATTTATTGACTCCACCACAGCCCCTTCCTTATATTTAAAGAAAGATATTGATGCTGAGGTTGGAAATATTTACAACAGTTTGGTTTGAGCTACCTTAAACAAGCTCAGGGACCTCATATCGATACAATCCGGAAACTAATAATATATTAGTTTATATATATTTATTTAAATAAGAAAGTCTGATAATGTTGAAATTGGTGTAATGAAAAGTGGATTTTTATTAGATTGAAAGTATGCATGGTACTGTGGTTATCTTTACCACAAAATATGATGGAATTAAAAAACAGTTTGGAATGTTTAAATCAGATATAGTTGTGAAATTATTTCTGCATCCACTGCATGGCATACCGGTTAAGTTCGGCATTGTTTTGCAGATTCAGCTTTTCCTTAATCCGTTCACGATAGGTGGAAATAGTATTGGTGCTTACTGACAGAACCCTGGCAATATTTTTGTTTGTCATTCCCTTTGCTATCAGGTTAAATACTTCAAATTCCCTTTCACTTAATTTTTCCACTGGTGAAGAGCCAATATTTTGACCTCCTGTAACTGAACGCTCCAGAAAATAATCAATCATGGTATCGCATATATAGATTTTGCCCTGTAACACCCTTCGTATTGCATCAATCACCTTGCTGGTGGCTTCGCGCTTGGTGATATACCCGCGCGCTCCTGCTTTAAAAACTCGTTCAGCAAAAATAAGTTCCTCATGCATTGAAAGAATAAGCACTGGAAGAGAGGGGTAAGATTTTTTTATTTCCTTGGTAAGTTCAATACCACAACTATCTTTGAGTGTTATATCAACAATTATACAGTCAGGTTGATTGTTTTTTAAATATTTCAGACATTCTTCAGCATTTTCACATCCGCCCACAACAAACATATCGTCTTCCTTGTTGATAAGCTGAGTAATCCCATCACGAAAAATTGGATGGTCTTCCACTATAAATATTTTATACCGCTTATTGCTTTGCATGGTTCCTTTCATTTAAAACCCTCCCTTCATCAGTTATTCTTTCCAGGGGAATTTTTACAGTGATGATAGTTCCTGAAGGTTTATTATTCTGAATCTGAATTGTGCCATCAATTATCTCAGCACGATATTTCATGATTTTGAGGCCCATTCCTCCTGTGTTATCATCCTCGGATATCCTTTGCCTTTTTATTCCTTTTCCATTGTCTTCAATGGACAGCGCTAGATAATTTTCCAGTTTATGTAGCTTTATGACGATTAAGCTGCCTTCAGAATATTTTGCTGCATTGAAGCTTGCTTCCTGTGCAATGTAGTAAAGGTTTGAGGCAACATTGGGGTCATGTATAACAACCGATTCATCAAAATAAAATTTTCCGTCTATTCCATACAGATTCTTTATTAGTTTGAGCAAATTTATGATAGGGGATTGTATACCCGTTGATTCTAAATCAATGGGGCACAAACCTTTGGCAAGCCGGTGTGTCTTGGTGATGGCTTTATGAATGAGTGTGGCAATTTTATCGGCCTGCTCTGCTTCAGGAAGCTGTAAGCTTTTAAGGCGCATGGAAAGTACCTTGGTTAATGCTTCTATACCAATGAGGTGAGGGTTTAGGTCATCGTGCAGGTCCCTGCTTACCTGTTGCCTGATCCTTTCTGAAATTGCAATGATTTCTTTTTCTAATTTTTTACGTTCGGTGATATTCCGTGCAACGACAAGCATTCCGGAGCTATCGCCATCAAGTTTTATGGGGCTTGATATTGATTCAAGCTGAATCAATTCGCCATGACTGTTGAATACTTCAACACGGTTTTTAAAGCTTGTATTATTTTTTATTGCTTCTTCTATCGCCTGCCATGGAGGGCGTGTTTCGCTAGTGCGGTGAAGCAGGTCAGCAATATTAATTTTTCTTGTGCTTAAAGCACCCTTTTCAATACCAAATGTTTGATAGCCTGATTCATTCATGTAATGAATACATCCATGATCATCATAAATAATAATAATATCTTTGGCATTTTCAGCAACAAGGCGGTAGCGTTCTTCGCTTGCCATGAGAGCATCCTGGGCATTTTTTATCTGGGTTATATCATTGAAGAAAAGAAGCACTGCAGGTTTCTGGTACCAGATAGTAAGCACAGAATTTACATGAAACCAGCGCTCTTGGCTGTGAGTATCAATGATTTTAATGGGGAACAGTGTGTACTTTTCTTTACCTTCAATTCTATATTTATATTCATTGCGGACAATGTCTTTAAAATCAGGATGAACAAGTTTGTAGAATTTTTTATTTAAAAGCTGCTCCTCAGTATATCCTGTTATTTCGCATAATTTGGGGTTAACATAGCGTACAAGCTCATCCTGTATAATGGCAATTGCTTCCTTGCTGTTTTCAACAAGGAGGCGATAGTTATGCTGAGTAGCCAGCAGTATTTCTTCAGCTTCCTGTAATTCAGTAAGATCAATGATTGAAGCTACACTTTTTTTTGTTCCTGGTATTATGGTTATTGTCATAAAAACATTGTGATACCTGCCAGTTTTATCAATAAGCCTGAACTCGTAATTATTGGGAAGCGATTTGCCGGAGCGGCGCAATTCATGATTTTTTTCTAAAATCCAGCGGTCTTCTGGCGCCACAAAAAAAGGCCATTTCATTTTGCCTTCTATCTCATTGCGTGTATATCCTGAAATCTTTTCACATTCACCATTAACCAGTGATATTGTTTTATCTTCTTCTATAAAAAGCATTGCTGTGCCGGTTGACTCAAAAATTGTTTTATACTGTAACTCAGTTTTTTTCAGGCTTTCTTCGGCTTTTTTTCGGTTTTTAATATCCTTGAAAAAGAAAATAACACCGTCCCTGCCTTCAAAGTTTATGTAGGTTGACGATATTTCAATATCAATGTTTTCACTGTCACAGGCTATGATTTTATCTTCACTTGAGATGTAGCTTTTGGGGTTTTCAAGAACTAGGGATATAACCTTTCGAAGTTCATTGTGGCTCTGAGGCTGCAAAAAACTGTATACACTTCTACCTATAACATCATCAGGCCTGGTAGCTTTTAACAGGGAAAGAGCAGTTGTGTTGGCAAATACTATGGTTTCGTCAACATACACAAAGATTGCTTCAGGGGAAAGATCAACAATATCTTTAAAGCTATTATGTACAGTATGATGTTTTAAACAGTCAGTGTTCATGGTAGTTTAGACATGCGCCATTTGGCATATACTTGTAATACATATTATATAAGACTTTATGGTTTATGTCAAGTAAAAGTTTAAATATAATACATTTTATATATGTATATAGTAAATATGTTCATATATCTTCCAATGGTGAATGTTGGAATGCTGGAAAAGATATAAGAAGGGTAGAGCATGAATTGATAATTGGCAATCGCAGGCGCTCAAGCGCTTGAGCTTCTGTGCAGAAAAGAACAAATTGGGTTTGACGTGGAGAACGCAGATAGTTCTGGATACATAGGCTCAGAATATTAATTACCAGGTTATATTATGTGTGGTTATGAACGATAACAAAGACAGGACGTTGGAGCGCAATACCTTTCGTGTGATGATAAAAGCCTTAGATGGCGTCAAAAGTACGAAGAAAATGGGTCAATGTGAAGCAATAGCTAAAGGCATTTTTTTATTTGGCACTTTTGTTGTTGCCGTAGGAATAAAATAATGTGCAGGAAAATTCATTAGTAAAACGTAGCAGGGTCAGAGTAAGCTAATCATTAATTAGATATATTTTGAAAGTAGATATCCACCTCTCCGCTAGTTGAAGATCGTTCATCTATCCAGATATGAATTCCTTCATTGGGGGCTCCTCCATCATCCCATCTAAGAATTTTATGAGTAATTTCATAAGGGTTAGATGATTGAGTATCCTTGACTGGAATTGCAACAAATTTATCGCTCGTATATAATTTTGCTAGAGTTGAATCTAAATGTTGTGCATATATTGTGTAATATATATTGGGGAAATAACGTGTATCAAGCCAGTCAATGATTGCTCCCCCGATTCCATCGGGTGTTATGGTTGGATAAAATTGTGATTTTGAAACAACTCCAGCACTTACCTGTACAGGGCCAGAAACAAGGGATGGTGTATTATTATATATACGTGCAAATATTCTTGCTGGATTACCTGAGGTATAATATTCATATACAAGCATTATCTGGGTTGCTGAAATTGTAGCCATATCAGCAAAACCTGCATTATTGATGGTAAAGGTATTGACTACTCCATTTGTATTAATGTGAGAAAGCCCAATTGAAGGTGCATTGGTTTCGTATAATACCCATGCGCCGTCACTACCATCTGGTAATACTTTTTTTATGAGGCGTGTACCAGAAGGTGTTTGATTAGTTACTAATTGAATACCAGGATCGGTAGCATCATTAGCATCAGGGTCGGCCCACAAAAAATTACAAATGCCGTTAACCTTTTTTGCACGGATATCCCAGTTGCCACCACCAGCATCAAGCTCATATATAATTATTGCATTACCTGTTGAATTGGAAATAACATAAGGATTGCGTGCATTATTTGTATGGTCAGTGATAGTATAGTGTGATGTAACTGTGGAATCAGGGAACAACCTGTTACCATTTGAAGCATCAATAACTTTTGCATATATATTATCTGATTCAGTCCAGGTAAATAATATCCCTTTATATCCTATGTTGCTAAATATTATAAAGATCTCTGTTGTAGTACTAAAAATCTGGGTATGTAATGTTAATGTATCAGTGGCTACATTTGTTATTGTGGTGTATTGTTGAGTTGCAATATTATATATACTATCACCAGCTGTAACACCATCAGTTGAAAAATCCCTGCCAGTTTGTGTAATGGTGTTAACCCCTATTGAAGTTGGTTTACCGCTGGTAATGAAGTTTGTTGCTGATGGCAGCCTGAATATTTGAT
Source organism: Spirochaetota bacterium (assembly GCA_029907515.1). Classification (GTDB taxonomy): domain Bacteria; phylum Spirochaetota; class UBA4802; order UBA4802; family UB4802; genus UBA4802. The sequence goes on from JARYLT010000001.1 coordinate 84,241, forward strand.
AATTGGTGTTATCGACATTAAAAATAAATTGTGATGTATCATTTAGAACTAGTGCTCTATTACCTGTGTATATTGATGAAACAATGTCTGATTCACCCGTTGATAGGTTTACAACAATATCATTAGCTGAAATTCCTCCACCCAATATTGAAAAATCAACATCAAGGTCATATAAAATGTTGGTGCTTGCAGTTCCATTAACGTTTAATTGATGAACTTCATAATTGTCAGTTGTATTAAGATTAACATAATCCCTGTTAACTGTATATAAATATGTAGGAGGAGGTGAGGCTATATTTTGTCTATTCGCTATATAAGCATTAGGTTTTCCTAATTGAGAAATATTAATTAAAATATCCCCTATTTCCAAATAAGTATCATCGCCAAATTCAGTTGTTGAATATACTGGGTTAATTGTGCCGCTAGCATACAAAGCATTATTGCCAATTCTATAATGTAAATTTCCAGCAGTAATTATAGGGAAATCAAGTTCAAGAAAATTATCATCAACTTTATAGCTTACTGTTGCCAAAGGTAATTCATCATCATCGTTCATTATGATGTCGTTATTAGCCACTGACGAAAATTTATTAGCTGTGCTATCATATACATATTCCATATCAGCAGTGTGTGTGCCATCAGTAATTTGGATTACATAACCACTGTATACAAACCCCATACGTGCTTCGGATGCTGCACCATTATAAACCTGTATTCCAGTATCAGGATTTCCCGAACCATCATCACCCCAATCCCATCCAATTACCCCACTATTATACATTGAACATGCATAAATGTTGCCACTGGTATTTCTGGATACAATAAGGTGTGTACCATTTAATAGTGTATTAATTGTGCCAACATTTCCATTTGAAAATATATTAACACCATCCTGAGTCCATTTATCCCAGGTATTAGGATCTCCTGAACTTGAGTCTAAAAATTGTGCTTTAATGTCAGTGCCATTCTCATTCCATACAACATACGATGTACTGGTATCAATTTGAACAGTGTGTATGTCACTGGGTGTTCCTGAAGCTGTTGAAAGCTTGTAATTTCCTGTTGTCCCTTCAGTTTCATTTGGAATGGTACGTATTACAGCGTTGTATGTATAGGTATTGTCAAAAGGTCCACCTGCTGGTGTTGAATTGTCTGAATCAACGCAAATACGAATGCTGTAAACCTGATTGGGTGCTAACCCTGTAAATGTGTATGAATGATAATTTTGATATATCGATGTATCGTGTCGTGTTATAAGTGCTGTGGTAAATGTTTCTGCATCATCTATTTCAATGTGCTGTATTGATTTCCTGTCAGTAGCCCAGTACACAGTGAACTGATCAGGGTGTGTATTATTATATTCAACAAAATAGTTTATTAATGTTGGTGCAGGTAAGGAAGCATAGTCAATGGTTGTAAAATGTATAGTTGTTGGTGAAGGATTAGTATTATTCCCCGCATAATCTTTTATTTCGTTTCCTGAAGGTGAGATAGTAAGTGTATATGTTTCATAATAATTTAATGAAGATGATGGCATAAAGAAAAACTGTGTATTGGTTCCATCAACAATGCCCACACTTCCCGATACAGGATTTAATGAAAAATCTTCTAATAATATACTGGCACCTGTTACTGTAGTAGGATTTACTGGTTCAGAAAACTGGATTAATATATACTGTAATGGCAAAAGATCTATATCAACGCCTGTTGCACCATTACTTGGATTTGTTGATAACACTGTAGGTGGTGTGGTATCAGGTGGATTTACTCCAGATGTTGTTATAAATTGAAATTCAACATACCCAATAGTAGTTAGTGTTCCCGAATAAAGAGCTTCAAGATTATCAAAATTAAGTGTTTTTGTGGGATCCCCATTAAGATATGCTGTGTTATGAATACGAATAGTATATGTTGTTGAAGCTACTCTTCCTGAAGTTAAGTCTATATTAAATATTTGATTATCAGCTGTTGTTATTGAATAGTCGGATAAGTTGGATAAAGTAGTTGAGCCTTCAACTATTTCTATTGCAGTATTTACACTTGAAACATCCATGGCACGGGTAAAAACAATAGTTAAATCAGGATCATAATCACCAGGTGGTATACCTGTCATTGTACCTGGGGATCCGGTATGTGATGTTAAACGTCCGGGAAATACTGCATAAACCTGAGGTACATCAACACCAATAGTTCCAACCACGCTGGTCGTTGTTTCAGGGTTTGGTTGCACGGTTGGTGCCTGTTTTGAACAGAATAGAGAAAATTGCATCAGTAATATAACTACAAATATATGTATATATACGTGGGTATATAATTTGAATGGAGTCTTTTTCATATTGTTATTCCCATACATTTATGGGTACTTTAATATATTAATCATAAAGTATTGCTAATTCAAACAAAAAATGTTTGCATTAAACATTTTCTTTATGATACTATATAATATAATAATTTATATAATAAATATAATACCTTCTATGCAATGTAAAGTGAAAAATAATATTGTGGCAATTATTATTTTTTTTGCACTGTTTATGCCAGCTTTTGCGTTTGCAGCAATAGCTGGGGTGACAGTTACTGCAGCAACACCAACTAATGTGTCAACCGGTCAGCCTTATTATTTAGCATCTGATAACTGGGCTGTGTACAGTTATGAATTTCTTGTTAACATTATTAATCCAACAGCTACACAGCTATCCGATTATGATTATGTCGATCTTGTAATACCGCTGGGGGGAGGAAATACCATCACTGCACGCTGGACTGCACCTGTGGCAGCTGGCAATGGAACATTTGCGTTAGTTGCTGGCAGTTATGGTGCTTCATCAATTGAAGCAGCTGATGGAACTACAGTTACTGGTACTCCGCAAAATCTTACCTTACATTTCAGGATAACATTTAGCTGGGATATACCACTAGACCACAATGATACGCCTGCGGCAAGGATTATAACTGCTACTGCTACTGACGATGACCCATCCAGTGCGGCTGGCACAACGATAGCTGTTTACGGCTTTTGCAATAGGGTTAAAATACTAAATTTTGCGCAGGATGGTGAAGCACTAGATGGACTGGTTAATCCTTATGCAGCAGATTTTCATGTAACAGGGACTGTCGCATATAATATTGTTGGTGCAACTGATGCAGTGCCAGCTACTTCAATAAACCAGGTAGGATTATGGCGAGATAATAATAATGATGGAATAAGTGATAATAATACTGGATTAACTGATTCAGTACCAGCTTTTTCTTTTACTGTGGATCCGGGGCCAGACATTTACTCATTGGGACAAACATACTGGCGTATTAGAGTCACATTAAAAAATCCTAATGCCTCAACAACTGTGCAGGATAGTGCTAACTCGTTGCCAGTACGGTTTGACAGGGTTCTTGTTACCAGTATGGTTGTGACTAATCCAGGGTTGGCCGGCAGGGATGATGGAAATGTACACTGGCGAAGTACGCTGGTACCTGGCACCCAGATTACACTAACCGCCAGTATGCAAAATAGTGGTGCAGCCATGCAGGGTGATACTGTGTTTGAAATTAGTGGTGGACCTAACACATTTACTATTACAATTCCCAATGGCTCAACAACGGCAACAGTAGTTATTCCCGCTAATGCAATGTCATTATCAGGAAGTAACACGTATACTATAACTCAAATTACAGGCTCAATGTATGGTAATCAAACAGGAGATTCACAGATTCGCGATACTACAAACTATCCAGCATCATACTACACTGACCAAACTGTGTGGTGGGATAATGCAAACTCGCCAAATGGTGGAGCAGCTATAAGTGGAGTAAATGCATATCCATCACCTACAAGCCTGATAATAGAATGGACACCTGTTAATACGTCAACTGCATCTAGTGATGGTGATTTTTATGAATACAGGGTATATATACGGAAAACAGGTGCACCCACATGGAATCAATGGGATGGTGATGATGACGCATTATTACGTGATGTAGCGCCGGGGGCAATAGTAAATAATCCAAATGGCTCAACAAACAATGCACTTCATTTTACTTCAACTGGTAAAAAATATACCATAATTCCCAATCTTGAAATTTTTACTGAATATGAATTTTATATAACAGCCGTTGATATATTTGGTAATGAAACACCTGTACCAGGGTTATTGTATACCACACGTACTCCCGCGTATTCAGTTGAAGTTGCAGTCACAGATGGGATAACAACAATTGATAACACTACCTTTATTACCGGTGGAAGCCCGGCTAATTACAATAGCCGACAACTACGGGCAGTTAATATACGGTTAAATATAAAGATAATTACCTCTTCAAATGAACTCCCCGACAATGTAAGGGTATGGTATACCAATAATCCATCAGATGGTGGTGATATTGATATAGTAATTCCCGGGCCGCCACAAACACCAAATACAGCAGCATTCAGTGCACCAAATGTGTTAGAATCTGCTAATGCGATCAAAACAGGGCCCAATACGTGGGTTGCTTATTTGCCAACCACATCTTCTATACTTCGCAATGGCAATCAAATACGGTTTGTTGTTGAAACAACACGTGCTGGCACAACAGTATTTTCTGATCTGGATATGAGTGATAATAATTCTAATAATAATGAATGGTCATTTTTACTTACGGATGCTCCAATCACTGTTCCCTGGCCAACGCGTATTTTAAACAATGTCATAACTGACAAAAATCCAACCTGCTATCCAGCCTATTATCTTACCGATGATGCATATGTGGAGATTACAGTATATGATATCAAGGGAAGGCCTGTTGCTAAACTGCTGGACAATGCATTCCGTAAAGGGGGCCAGAATATCAAAGAAGGTGGCTGGAATGGCACCAATAAGGCAAATAATAAGCTTGGCGTTGGATTGTACTATATCCATATCCGCGCAAAACGCGTGAGCGATGGAAAGGTAATACTTAACTCCTTCCAGAAAGTAGTTATTGCAAAATAATCTTTTGTATATCCGTGGCTAAAGTTACCTGTAATGCATCCAGCTGTTTTATGATATAGTCCCTGTCAATGGGAAAAGAACCAGCTAACAATGCTTCTACATCAGCAATGTCCTGGTACCTGCCTGAAGCACATTTAAGCACAATAAGATCTTCAAGATTAATAACAGGAATGTTGATTCCCTTCACTGAAAATAGTTTGCTATTTTGAATACAGCGTTTCAAAAAATTATTTGTGGCTACTAATATACATATAACACAAAATGAAAAGAATTTGAAATAATACCATATATTTTAACAGGGGTTAATGTGGATTGCAGCATTTCCTTGTTATGAGGTATAACGTTACAATGATTTTGCAGTACACTGATTAATTGTATTTCATGTGTTTCATCAATCAGAGCAATAATATCAAGATCTTCAGTTGCCCTTACATGCCCCCATAAACTGACAGCAATACCTCCAGCAATGCAGAATGGGATATTGGTATTAATAAGGCATGAGCTTATGGCAATAATGTATTCATGAATTGAAGTTTGGTTTTTCATGATTATCTTTTCTTTTTAGTATATCTTCTGTAATTCTAAACCATATTCCCCCATCATTGAGAGTGGGAAATAATGACTTATACAATGCATGTTTCATTGAAAACATGGTCTGGGTAAGTTCACAGCAGCGGCTGAAGTTTTTTTTGCATCATTTTATCAATTAAACTATTATTATCTGACATACATCATAATCCATTCTATACGCTAAATCGCTTACCCTTCCATAAAAAAGTATTTATGTGTGGTTACATCTTGCAAAGATCATACCAAAGCTGTGAATGGTACCAAACAGCTTATTCACCAACCAGTAAATTGTTGTACACATGTTTTATGATTGAAATATATCTTGCAAAGCACGCGTTGTCAATTGTAAAAAAGCATCACTTTTCCATATGTGCTCTGAATGCTTTTAAATCTTTGGGGCTGTCAATGTCATTTTCCCAATGGGCAGCATTATTCCTGATATGATAGATATAGCCGCCAAAGTTGGATAAATCCAGTTTGTAGACCCGTTCAATAACATCAATAACAGCACGGTAAAATTTTTCCTCCTCAAGGCAGCGCTGCTTTACCTGCCTAATGACATCAAAATTTTTTGTTCTCCATAAGTAGTACAATATTCTGGAAAAAATATTGGGCGATAGTGCCTTGCGTAATCCATAGAAGAAATCAATAATCTGGTATTCAACTATTGAATCAATTGAGTGATGCTTAATAATAGCAGCAGAATTGCCAATGCGTGCTTCAAATGTATCAAAACCAACAAAGTATTTATGTTTCCCCTTATGTTCGCCACGTTTGATTACTTTCATACGGTGGTGTAGCCATGTATCCTTTGCAACATCCTGATATTCCACAATGCTATAAATTAAATGAGCTATCGCCCCCCGATAATCTTTTGCCTTCCCTATAATACTATCATACTCATGGTTAATCCACTCAACATCCTGTGCGGTGATACGTGGGGTATCACCAAAAAAAATATCAAGCCGCTGGCCATAGTCAATGTAGTTGAAATAAAAATCTTTTAAATGTCCGCCAACTGACTGTTTCATCTGCAACACGGTGAGGTTTTTGTATTTTTTAGTATCAATGGCATCGGTAAAGTTTTGTACGTCATTGTACACATAGATTTTTTCATACAGTGGTTTACCGTGTTTTTTGGCGTGGTAGATGGCATCAAGCACATACTGAATAACAGGCTTGCCGGCAAGTGTTTGCAAAAATTTATTTTTGCCAATATAAATAACATCGCCGTCGTAGGCTTCAATGAGCTGCTTTTTGCGCTTGATCATGGTTTTACGGTCAAGCTTGTCAAAGCCAGCAAGGATGAGGGCAATTGGCTTTTGTGTATTTCCTTTTGGCATGATAGTATCCGGCTATACAATTATTAATACACAAGTAAACGCATGTCATGTATCAGTCAAGCCTTTAATGGTAACTATCCGTAATGCCATAGTGATGAATACGGTGGGAATAAAAATATAAATATAATTGCAATTTAACTTGACAGCCGGTATATTAAATATGAAGAAATAAACCCTGAACTTTACTAAACTCTGCAAAAAGAATATAGAGGTACCAATGAAAAAACTGTTGATACTACTGTTAGCAGGATTTGTGGCATGTGCTACCGGGGCAAATACCACTAAAACAAAATCCTTATCCAACGACCTTAAAAATCTTGTCAATGAATCATGCTTTGAGGTTGTTGTCAATAAACCGGAAAAAGATACCCTGACATACGAAAAAGAGCTGCCATGGCATCTGATACCGTACAATATACGGGTTGATAAATACTATTCAATTGGAACTGCATTTGCTATCTCCCCTACTGAGCTTTTAACTGCTTTTCATGTGCTGGATTTGAAGACTGATTCGCTCATCTATAAAGATTTTTACATCCGTGATTCACAGGGCAATGTGTATGAAGTTGATAAAATTTTAGCGTTTGATAGTCACCGGGATTTTATACGCTTTACGGTTAAAAATAAGACATTTGCAAAATATTTAAAACTAAAAGAAAATTATACTATTGGCGATAGTGTCTTTGCAGTTGGCAATGCCTATGGTGAAGGTATTGTCATGCGCCAGGGCGAGCTTATTGGCACATACCCTGAACCGGAAGATGGAAAATTTAATTTATTGAAAAGCTCATCCGATGTCAATTTTGGAAACAGTGGCGGCCCCCTTGTTGATGATCAGGCTAATTGTATTGGCATTGTCATTCAGCGCAAAGATAATATTGCCTATTCATTGCCGGTGGCTGAGGTTCTAAAAACCGGCAATCGTGGTATTTTCCACGTGCGTATGAATTTTGGTTTTACGCTGCTTCCGGAAAAGACTATGGTGAAGGATTTTGACGATGAACTATCGCTTCCAAAAGGATATAAAGAAATTAAAAAATTGTTCAATGAGCGTTTTAAAAAATTTTATGTTTCAACAATGGATGAACTTCTGAAAGGGCAGGGCAGAGGAATGTTCCCTGAGGGTGAGGAATCGCTTATCCCACTTTTTGATTTTACCGATAGTTACTTTTTACAGGTGAATTATTTAAGCAAGGATAACAACAAATGGACTATCTCCAATATTGAATATAAAGAAACAAAGATACATGGCAATGGCGTTATCCGCATGGCTAATCCTGATAAGCGTTTGCTGTTTATTGATATTTCGCGCCCAGATGATGTCAGCTTGCAGGATATGCTGAAAGACCCCAAAGTGGGGATGAAACTTGTCCTTGAAGGGCAGAGTATAACCCGCGATTTTGGCGATGTCAAAACGCGAATACTATCACTGGGTGATCCACTGGCAGTTGAATACCATACCGATACATACGGCCGTAAATGGCGGCTGTGTACATGGGTGCTGGAATATTCTGATGAAGCTGTCATAAGCTGTGCAACACCTACACCTGAAGGCATGTCGGCGGTGGTTTTTGTATGTGAAACATCTGAAATTGAATTCTGGAAATATGATGCGCTGAAACTCCTGGATTATGTACAGATATCATACTATGGAAGATTGAAAGACTGGAAAGAGTTTTTAACTGGTAATACATTGCTGCCAAAAGCATTAAGCGGGGTCAAGTTTGATTATTCAGTGGAAAGAGGATTCCAGTTTGGTGCCGGTATGTTTTCTATTTCGGCAACAAATGATGTTATTGCAATCAATGATGATGTACGTATGGGTATCAATTTTGGATATATAAAGCAGTCCACAGGCACAGAATGGGCAATACGCCGTGTCATGTTAAGTGAATATCAGAAAGATAATTACTTTGTACTGGTAAACTGGGTTGCACCCGATACCAGGTTGCCAAAGGATTATATTAATTACTGGGAAAGCATTGTCAATGCTGAGCATCCGTATACCATGAAGCCATTTACAAGCGATAACTCCACCAAAATAGCTGCCGTGGTTAAGAAGATTCAGGAAAAACCTGAAAAAGTTAAGAAGCTGTACACGCTGTTTTTGGGGAAAGCCGGAAAAGTGGAAGAAGACAGAATGATTCAGGATTTCAAAAAACTCATGAACGGGATTGTTATTAATGAATAATTGAATACAATTATAGCCGCGTATGTGTCACGCGGCTATATGTTAGATTTAAGTGTAAATACATAGTTTTACTATAATCCCGAAGGGATTAAATAGTAATAGCTCCGTATGTAATGCGGAGAAAATAAATCAAAAACTTTTTCAACCCTGGAAGGGTTGAAATTTTATAATACAAATTTTTCGTCAAAAATAATTCCGTGTTCTACTAAAAGTTCAATAAACTCGTCTCTGAAACTTTTTATTTTATGATGTGATTCTTGATTTTTTATATAGGCGATAAGATTATCTTTCGCTTCAATTGAGTAAGTAAATGCTCCATAACCATTCTGCCATCCTATAAAGTTTGGGAATAGATGATTTTCTTTAATAAATTTTGAACTTGCCAATTTTATATCTTTTACTAAATCTGCCAATGATTGCGACGGGTGAAGATGAAATAATATATGAACATGATTGTCTATGCCATTTATTTGGTATAGGTGGCAATTTTTATTTTTTAATATACCAGTAATATATTGATATAATTTAGGCCTATTTTCTTTTAATAATATCATTTCCTGATATTTTGTGCTGAATACTAATTGATATAATATTTGTGTGTATGTGCTCATATCAAATTTTATTGGTTGTTAATGCTTTGAGATATTATGATATATATTTAATATGTTGAAGATGTATAGTACATTAAAAATTCTGTCAATTATATTAAACCCCTTTGGGGTTTTGTGTATTGATGATTAATAACCACGGATTACATCCATGGCTATTCATATTTAATCGCTTCGCGATTGTAAAAAATATTATTCATCAGAAGAAATTACCTGTGCCAGGCGCTGCGCTGTCTTTTGCTTTTCCTTCACGTTGGATTCGCGTGCTATCATAATGCGCTGTGCCTGTGGCGAACCTGCCCCGTGCATTGATTCGGTTAAATACCCTACCGCAGCTGTTCCCATGGTAATATTTTCTATTAAGCGCAGGATACGTATCCGGTGTTCGGTAGGGATATCGCTTTTTGCTTTGAAATATTTTTTAATCCATTTGCCTGCTTCCGGATGATTGAGGTCATCAGCTGAGGGTAAAGTAACCAGTGCACCACCAGCTATGTCTTGAGCTAACCGTGCTATCTCATATGGAAAGCGCGTGACATTCTGCTTATGCACATTGGCAAGCAGGGTGTTAACCATATAGGTGCCGGGCTCTTCACGCTTGCCTTCTGAGGCACAGGCGATACATCCGCAATACAGCGTTTCATTCAGGTGTATCATCTCAATGATCTTATCTTTCACATGCGATGCTTTGTCAATGCCGTTGTACTCGGCTATTGTCTGTGTTGCACCAATCAGCACATCTCCCACGCCAACCTTGCAGGCATAACTCTGGCGGTGGTATGAGGCAAAGCGTTCCACTAAGTGACCTGCAAAGTCATATTCTTTGTACATAAAGACTCTATCCCAGGGTACAAACACATCATCAAATACTATCAGCGCTTCATGTCCACCAAACAGAGCATTTCCCTGATCTATACTATATTTTTCTAACTTACGGGTGTCACAGGACTGCCGTCCATAGATGTAAATAATCCCTTCAGCATCAGCCGGTACTGCAAAGGACACAGCCCAGTCCCTGTCTTCAGGGCGCATGGCGATAGTTGGCATGACAATAACTTCATGTGAATTCAGAGCACCGGTTTGATGAGCCTTTGCACCGCGCACAATAATGCCGTCTTTAGTTTCTTTTACCACATGCAGGTACAGATCAGGATCTTCCTGTTTATGAGGTGGCAGTGAACGATCTCCTTTGGGATCGGTCATTGCACCATCACATACCAGGTCATTATCCTGCACATACTGTAAATATTTTAAAAAGCGCTGATAATATTGTGTGCCGTATTTCTGATCAATTGCATATGTTGTCATTGATAGTGCATTGAGCGCATCCATACCTACACAGCGCTGGAAGCAGCATCCCGTCTTTGCTCCAAGCAAACGCCCCATCTTGCTTTTTTTCACCAGATCATCAATGCTCTGATGAATATGGGTAAAACGGTTTATGACATTGCCGGTTATATGTGATGTAGCTGTCATGATATCTCTGTATTCTTCTTTTTGAGCAAGGGCGTACGTCATAGCAACAGCATTAAGTGATGGTTTGATGATGGGATTATCAACGGTATTATCAATTTTCTGACCAAAAAGATACACGGTTCGCTTTAATGCTTTAATACTTTCAATATATTCGGCAGGGGTTTTAAGTGGCATAGGTAATCTCCTTTCTAAAAGGTTAATGTACATTCATAAATGTAGCAGATACAGGATAATTGTCAATAAAAATTGGAAAAATATTTTTCATGGATGCAGTTTAAGCCATGACACTATGTATTGCAAGATTAATTCAACATGCCTTTGTGCTGTTAATGTATGGTCGCCGTCAGGGATGATGTGCATGGTATGGGGTACGCATAGATTCTTCTGAATATCATGGGCATGAGCTACTGGCACCACATCGTCATTCTGCCCGTGAATAATACACACGGGGATGTCAACGCGGGGAATAAGTTTTATCAGGTTAATGGTATTCATCTGTTGCAACGATTGTGCATCAATTGTGTATTCGCCAACGGTTACATAATTACCCGAGACCCCTTGCGGAGCTATCGCCCTGACTAAATGATTTAGATGCACAGGTGTTGCTATAAGGCTTAAGCTTTTTAAAGGAAAAATGTATGGCACAGTTGCTGCATAGTACAGCGCTATAGCACCACCCATACTTGAACCAATAATATGAAGGTTAGGGTTGTAGGTATTGGCGGCGTATTCCAGCACTGCATTGAGTTCATCTGCACACTGTGGCAGCTCAATCGTAAGGGCGTTGCCGGTTGTATAGTAACGAGTGTATCCGTAGCTGAAACTTATCACCGTATAGCCGCTATCATGAAGGGCTGGTGCTATCTGATGTATCTTGTAGGCATCTTTGGAAGAAAAAAGCCCATGGCTGTACACAATGGTACCCACACTTTGGGCACAGGAATATACAACTGCATCTATGGGGTCTTTATACGGAATAGTAATTGTGCGATAGCTCATGGTGGTTACATGCGCTGCAATAGAATGACTGGTTCAAAATATCCTTCAGAATTAATTCCATCAATGACAATGGACAGCGGTTTTAATTCAAGCATTTTTTTGTTGTTTTTGGTTATCAATGTAGCATTAAAAAGGAAGTATGAAGATTTTACCTGAGCAAAGCCAGTAGTGGTATTGACATTACAGCAACTATCGGCATTTTTCATCTGGTTAATGTTAATGCGAATGGTTTGTGGATTGTCAAATGTATATACACCTTTGAAGACAACGGCATTGGTCTGCATGTAGATAATGCACACTGCCTGGTAATTTTTATAGAATCTGAATTCATATCCATAGTTGCCACGGTAGAGTAATTGCCATATACCATGAATGTCAGTAAACTGAAGTGCATGCGTGGCGATAGTTACTGTTAATACAAAAAATAGTGTTAAATATAGTCGAAATGATTGCATAATTTATAAAACCTTCATATTTTTTCTAATTAAAATGGAAAAACTTTCAAGTAAAAATTTTTTTAATTATATATTATGCACACAGTATTATGTATGAGATGAATGCTTTACAATTTACAGCCAAAAACGTGTTAAAAGAAAATCTCTATAGCCACCACTTCCATAATAGCCAACTATTGTTATAAGATCATTGCTGTTTATAGTTGAACTTGATAAGCGGGGAGAATCAAGATGAAAATTATTGAAAACGGATCCATAAGATCCAAAACTACTCTCAAGATTGCCTTGTGAAGTTATTTTAATTAAGACTAATCCCTGATCATAACCCCCCGATATAATTATTGAGCCATCTGTTAATAAATGTATATTATTGGTATAACAACCCGATTTGTGAGCAAAAGAAAATTCAGATAGACCATTAGTGCCAAAGTCAGAATCTAACGTTCCATTTTCATTATATCGTGTTATAGCAAAATCTGCTGATTTTGGAATCCCTGATAAAAGGATTTTATTGTCTGATTGGATTGCAACACAATATGCTTCTTTTATAGATTGGTTGATAATTTTACCGGAAATGCCAAAATTATTATCTAATTGTCCAATTTCATTTAAACGAACAACTAAGGATGATTCCGGAGTATAACCCTCAAAAGTTTTGGTACCCATACATCCTGAAACTACAATTTTGCCATCGTTTTGAAGAGCAATATCGTGAGCTATTGTTACATTGTCAGCATTGTCAGGATCTACAATAACATAACCATTGTTTCCAAAAGTAGAATCGATAGTTCCATTAGTATTGAATCTAATTACTACAAAGCGATGTTTATCATCGTTATTTTCACTACTACCTGCAACAATTATTTTATTATCATCAGGTTGAATAACAACTTTGTTTGCCATTTCGAATGGTTTTTCTAAATTATAAGTATTATTAATTACAATTCCATTGTTACCAAAGCTTGTGTCACGAGATCCATCTGGATTATAACGCAAAATTATAATATTACTGGTGTTTGTTAAGAGCATATTGGAACCAGGTAATATTTCAGTATATGTTTCAATACGACCGGCAACTACTATTTTACCATCATTTTGTAAAGCAACTGAAAATGCCCGACTACCTTTTGTATTATTAAAATCTTCTATAATTATTCCTCTGTTGCCAAAACTTTTATCAATGCTTCCATTTTGGGTAAAGCGTGCAATAGCAATGCGGTAATATCTGTTTTGATTATTAATGGAACAACCTACAGCAATTACTTTGCCATCTGGTTGCAAAGCAATATCATATCCTGCATCATCTCCAGCATTAAAATCTGTAAATGAAGCACCACCTGTTCCAAAGTTAGTGTCGGGTAAGCCTGATAATATGTGGTTTATATCATCATTATCAATGAATGGTGAATGTATAGCATCATCGTTAAATGCATCAGAGCAGCTTACAATGCCAACAATAAAAATTATTATGACAAAATGTATAATCTTCTTCATATAGGAAACCTTTATACCAATTTAAATTGTGAACATGTATAATGTATATTTATAGTAGTGTAAAAATATATTTTAAAATTTGGCCACAAAAGATAACCACCATGAATAATATAAGTGGGCTAATGTACCATCTGTACTTTCATTTGTGTTTTCGTTTCCAGAGAATGAAATTAAATACGAATAACTTTGAATATCTATTAAAAACTTAATTTGAGATACAATAGGTTCATTAAACAAATAAATTAATCCTATTGTTGTGCATGGCGATATAATAGATAATGTTGGTGATGTAACTTTTGAAGTAAAGTTTCTATAAAGCCATTTATATGTTTGTTCATTTTTACCCAACCCAAAATACAAAGAAAAAGAATATTTTAAATTTAAACCACTTGAAAATGTTTCTGGTTTATTTTCAAGACCTATCCCAACACTATATGTTTTGTATTTGACTAAATAAGGGAATGATTCTGCGGCAAAAAAATCATTTTGATTCTCTTCTTCTGTATTGGGGATGTATATTATCGCAGGAATATAGTAATTAAGATATCGTAATCCAATAAAAAAATCTTCATTTTGTAATTTAAGGTATGATAATTGCTCTGTAGATAAATGATATATAAGATCAAATTGCTGCTTTTTTGTAGTAAATGGGAAGTCCCCTGTAAATTGTTTATTTAGATTAATATCGGTAAGATCAATTGAATATCTCGCTGTACCTAAAGTATAGATATCATATGAAAATTTTGATTCAAAACCTAAATATCCTACTGCAAGAAGAAAAAGATAAGAATATTTTGAATTTATACCAGAATTATTATTAAATACATCATTGCTAGTAGATTGACCACCTATCCCAAATGAATTTTGTACTTCTCCATTAATAAAAAAATCTTTAAATGAAATGTTATACCGTAAAAATGCTAAGAACAAGGGTTGAACATTAATATCTATTTTGGATCTGGATTTATTTATTGTGTCATTATCATAAAATATCTTGATATATTTATACCCAAATCCGGGTTCAACATTAATATTTATATAGGAATTAGTATTCGGAATTAATGTATCTTTATTTACAATATTATCATCATTTGGTGATTCAATATTATTTGTAGTGTTATTATTTTGATAAGCAAATGTGTAAAAAGGAATACTTGCTATTACAATACAAATAATAATAGTGAAAAATAATATTTTTATTTGAGCCATTTTGATAACCTAAGAGTGAAATTTATTTATTTGGTCAAGTCCAATTTAGTGTGTAATCCTACCAGAAACATAAAAATTATTTACCACTCCAATGACTTTTCTTATTCCATCGTTCATTCTGCTCTTGAAATATTCCTGTCATCAACGC
>JARYLT010000020.1 GCA_029907515.1 Spirochaetota bacterium
CATTAAACCTGAATGACACAATATCACCATCCTGCATATAGTAGTCTTTACCAACCAGGTGATACTTTCCTTCTTTTTTAAGGCGCTCCTCAGAACCTGCTACAATAAAATCATCATAATGCATAAGCTCAGCTCTGATGAAGCCGCGTTGAATATCGCTGTGGATATAGCCCGCTGCAAGTGGCGCTGTGATACCTTTGGGGATAAGCCACTGTTTTACTTCATCCTGCCCAACAGTAAAAAACGACTGCAGGCCAAGAGAGTCAAGCATAGCATCACATAATACATGCAATGCAGGTTTTTCCACACCCATGGAAGCGTAAAATTCTTTTTGTTCTCTTTCATCATCTATCAGCGATATTTCGCTTTCAAGCTTTACCGCAACAGCAACCGCCTTCACGGTATGGTTTGCATAAGCTCTACTAAATGCATCTAGAATTTCACTGCCGCTATCATCAGTATTGAAAACAACTATTATTTTCTTCAATGTAATAAACGGGTAGCTCTTAATCATTGCAATATCATCATCAGCAAGCTTCAGACTGTTTAAAAGATTGCCCTGTTCCAGATGCTGCATAAATGTTTGCAGTAACATAATTTCTTTTTCTTTATGTTGCGCTGTTTTCTTTTTATCCTGATTAAGACGTTCTATCCGCTTTTCTGCAAACACCATATCATGCAACATACATTCACTCAGTAGCCTGTCATAATCGCGCAGCGGGTCCACGCTGCCCTTAACGTGATATACTGAGTCATCGTTAAAAGCGCGCACAACAAAGCATAGGGCATCCATCGTTGCAATATTGCTGAAAATATTTCCTTCCCTAATAGCTTCATCCGTTACATCACCAATGAGTGAAATATTAATTGTAGCAGGTGCTGTCTTTCTGGGATTGTAATGTTTCACCAGCGTGGTAAAACGTTCATCGTGGATTGTGGCAACACCAATCCCTTTTTTTATATCAAATGAATTTTTTGTTAAAATTTGTAATAACGTCTTTTTGCCACTTTGCGGATAACCAGTAATTCCCAATGATAAGCCCATTGCAGTTATAAAGCTCCCTTACAATATAGAATGTCATATAGTCATTGCGTCAAGCGATGACGACTCAGTAATCTTTCTTATGTGAATAAAAGGCCATGTGCCTTTTTAAAGTATATACATAACACATCCTGTATGTTTATCAAAAAATTTATGCTATCTTGAAGAATGACACCATTTCTTTTAATCTTATTGCCAGTGCTTCAACACCCGTTGCATTTGCTGACATCTCCTCAGCTGCGCCAGCATTATTTTGCGATAGTTCATTGATAGTGCTTATTGACCGTGAAATTTCCATTATTGCAATACGCTGTTCTTCTGTTGCATTCTTTATCTCTTCAGAGCCTGCCTGAACATCACTTATCATGCCCTGAACTTTAGTATTGATTGCCAGTTGTTCTTTCATATCCAAAGCAACCTGTTCAATTCTTTTTGATATATCACGGACACCATTGATGATAAAACCAATATTCTGAATTGCCTGAGTAATATTTTGAGTACCTTTTGCCATTTCGGTGCTGTTTTGCTTTATCAGGCCATCTATCTCTTTTATACTGATAGCTGTCTGTTCAGCTAATTTTGAAATTTCATCGGCAACAACGGCAAACCCGCGACCAAAATCACCAGCACGTGCCGCCTCTATTGCTGCGTTAAGTGATAACAGATTAATTTGTTCAGAAATATCGTTTATAATCTTAACAATATTTTTCATATCATCAGAGCTTTTTGAAAGCACCTGCATGGTTGCATTCATCTGATTAAGTGACTGACTGCCTTCGTGTGAACGCTCAGCAATGAGTTCAACCTCTTTAACCGAAGCATTCATAGTGTCAGCAACTGTCTCTATTGTCTGCGATAGATTCTTTAATAAATTAATAAGTGATGTTAAACTCTGGTTCTGGCTATCGGCACGTTTTGCAACATTTTCCATTCCTGCCGATATTTCTTCAATAGTTGCTGATATCTCTTCAACTGTGGATGCTTCGCTCTGCACATTATCAGTAAAGGATGTAATTGCCTGCGACATCTGTGTTGATGAAGATGCTAATTCATCAGCTATCTGAATAATATGAGCTATCGCCCCGCGCAATTCACTAATAAGCCTATTTACTGCTGCAGATAATATGCCCACCTCATCACCTTTAATAATAGCCAGACTTTGTGTTAAATTGCCCTGGGCAACCCCACTTAACACCTCACGTGCTACTTTCAATGGCTCTAAGTGACGCCTGATATTTCTGTACAGTATAATAGTTGCTATAACACACCAGAATAATCCAATACCCAGTGACAGCAGCGCTAAAAGTTTTGAATATTCATTCATCTCAGCTTTGGGAATGCTTGCAATCAGCAAAAAACCCAATTTGCTTCTGGTGCAGTACGCAAATGAATCCTCGCTATTAAAACTATATGAAATAAATACAATCTGATTTTCTAAAAGTTTTTTGCCCCAATCATACCGCAAAAGAGAATCATTTGCCATATCACGATGTGGATGCACCAGACCCACACCATCATTATAGGTAATAAAAATATAGCCTGTTTTACCTATAACCGCATTTTCCAGAATGAATTTTCCAAATGAATCAACCGGGATGAGAGCTGCATATATTTTACCATTTATGATGTCACCCGTAGCAAAATATGCTTTCTTTTCTTTTTCCAGAAAGACAGGTTTTGTAATAAAACTTGTTGAACCCTCAAAGGTTTTCAATGAACCCAGAGCTTTTTCAAAAACTCCATCATATCTGCCTTTGCCTGAAAGAATAACATTGCCGTTATCCAGTATTGCACAATCTGTATATATTTTTCTAAGCGTAACAATGCGGTTCATGGTATTTCGGTCAGGAAATGAAGCAATTAAGCTGCAATCATTTTTTGTATATTCAATAAAACTATCTAACTTGTGACCTGTTTGCTTTGCAATAGTATCAATATTGTTTGCAAACATCTTCTGCATGTAACTATGTGATAGCACAATGCCAAATGTAACCAGCATAATGACAAGCAGAACATTAACAATACTTGCTGACCCTGTGATGATAGGAATAAGCGAACCAAATGCTGTTACTGGTTTTCCGCTGATAACATCCCTGACGTCATCAAATAGCCCCTCCTGTGTTAGCCTGTTAATAGTTTTTGGTATAAAATATGAACCAAATATAATTGATATGGCAATAGATAAAATTCCACCAAACCACAGGTATAAAAGCTGATCAAAGCTAAGCCCGTAGAATAAAGCGCTGGTAATACTGAATATAGCAAGGCCAATAACCCACTGCGCAATAAGGCCAAGCGAAAACATAACCACCACACTGCTTAACCGCTCTTTCAATATAAGTGCATGTTTTTCGGAAAAAGATGCTCCTTTTGCTTTTGCTGTAAAATACCAGCGGAACGGTGCAAATAATAGCTGGTACCAGTAATATGTCATCAACGTAACGACAATAAAAACTATGATACCAGGAACAATAACAACATGTAGATTAGAAAGGCTTATTTCTGATTTCCAGATAAAAAACAAAACCGTTAGCGGTGCACCAATTAAACCTGAAAGAGCATTGCCATGAACAAGCATATCAAGATAAAAACGCCGATACAGTTTAATATAGTCCATAATTGCCTCGCATTTTTTTGAAATTACTATATAATTTTTAAAAGGTATCGAGACACCTGCAAGTTATGAGAGAGCAGAAGAAAAGTAAGGAAGCTGTAACCAGTTTAGCACGTGAATGATAAAATTTTAAAAAATTAAGATGAGTGGACGTTTTTTTATTTCTGCCGATTACGATTTTATTGTTTTTTGAATGCTTGCTTTATTTTTAGTTCCCATTTTTTCAAGCAGTGGCCACACCATCACTACCAGCCGCGGGAACACCATTATAAAACGTGTTATAAATCCCTGCGATGACGGCACCACAATTTCAGGTTTTTTTGACTCTATTGCTCTGACCACAGCCTTTGCCACATCTTCTGGTTTTTGTGGCTTGCTTAAAAACGTAAGCGGCGAACCACCATGTGTTGCTTCATACTGCAACATGGGCGTATTCACTGAATCAGGAAATACCGTTACAACCTTAATATTGCTCTTTTTTAATTCTATATGCAATGTCAAAAATAAACCACGCAATGCAAACTTTGTTGCTGTATATAGTGAACTGTAGGTTTCGGGCACTATTCCAGCAAGTGAGGCGATAGTTACTATTGATGGGCTTTTGCTTTTCTTCAAATATGGCAATACCTCATACGTACAATTGATTGGCCCCATTAAATTAACCTGAATCTGACGCATTATTTCTTTATACGAAGCATTTTCAAAAAGGTTTGGTTCAATTATTCCTGCATTATTGACAAGTATATCGATAGCTCCATACTTTTTTACTGCTTTATTAACCGTTGACTTTACTGATTTAATTTCAGTTATATCACAGTACAGGCCATAAACTTTATCACCATACTGTTTTTGCAAATCAGCCAGCGCTTTTTTATTAATATCTACAAGCACGCACGTTATATTCTTCTTTATAAATTCAGCAGTTATAGCCCTACCTATACCGCCTGCTGCACCAGTGATAATTGCAATTTTTGTATTCATAGTATTGTACCTCTATTTTAATATATGTAGCGATGCAACGTATTGCACCACAATATGTGTGTTATTTTTCAATTACTGATAAAAATTCACCCATCTGTTTGCACATACTATTAAAATGCGGATTATACGTCAACCGTGTAATAACTTTATACTTTTCAATATTTTCTTCGGTATTTTCGCCTTTCCATATTCCAGGATCTGATAAACACTGCTGTCGTTCAGGACTATCTGGTTTGTAATATAAACAATTCCGGTAATCGCCATTTTTGCCGTAGTGCGGATCATCAGGTGGTATGGTAATACATATATGCGGTATATTTAAAATCTTCTCTTGTGGAATATAACTGTTTACAGTGATAACAAAATTATCTTCTCCATCATAATCTTTTTCAGGTTGTGTGGTATATAGAACAAACATCTTTTTACCCGTTACATAATTTTTCATAACAAAGAGCGTTCGTTCAGTACTTACTGTACGATCATCTATGCTTTGAGCAACAAACACAGGAACCTGAATTCTTTTACCTTCATCAAACAATTCATCAACTTTCTTTATAAGCCTGTATGTCTGAGTTACACCGTTAAATGTAAATGATTGATACTTGGTATAATCAGTATCATCTTCTATGCTTTCCCAATCTTTAAATGTACCAACAATAGGCGCTACCCATGCTAATTTAGAATAAATGGCAAAAGCTGGTGCAAACAAAAAGAGTCCTTTAACATCATGATTGGTGTTAGATAGCACATAATGAACAGATAACAATGCACCAGTTGAGAATCCACCCATATACACATCTTTTGCATTCTTTTTAAGCTGTAACATACCATAGCGAGTGGCTTTTATCCATTCATCATTTTTTACCTTTAATAGGTCGCCTGGTACGGTTCCATGTCCTGGTAAAAGTAAGCCATAAACAAGGAACCCTTTTTCAGTAAAATATTTTCCCACAGCACGTAAAAAATACGGTGAATCCGACAAGCCATGGATAAGCAAAATCCCTTTTGGATAAATGCCATTAACAGGTTTTACCTGTGGTTTAAAGATAAATGGGCTATTCATAGCAACAATAGCATCTTTATTATTTGTTTCAACACGAGCATTTGCAATAACATGTGTCATCAATTCAAGATACTGTTCATACGGTGTTTCCAGTGGGATAGTAAAAGCGCTGTTAAAACCTGATTCTTTTAACCGTGAAGGATTCTGTGCATAGACAAAAACTAATAGAGTAACTACAAATGAAATACTTATCCATAACTTTCGTTTCATCATTTCCCCCTCTAATCGTAGAATTTCACAAATGTTATTCCGAATCTGATTCGGAATCTATTGCTGTATTAATATTCTGAACCTTTTCCTGAAATAAAATTGGGATAAGGTTCAGAATGACTTTGCTCATAATATTTTCATAGTATGGTTTCTTAGCCCGGTGAAGTATGATTGTTTACCGCAGTCATAAATGCCCTTATATTGTATAATGATTTATATCCAATATTGCTTTTGCAACTACTTTTTATATTGATTTTGTTAGAGGTTTTAATTACTAAAACTCACTACCAAAACTGCTGATTTCATCTGTAAACCGTTTAAAAATGTTTTGTTGTACCATGATGTTTCATTGCGTAACCAGCCACCAAGACTGAGCGATAGTGATATCGATTTACTGCTGAGCCACGTAAGTGCCATACCAACCATGGAAGCTTTTATATTGTTTGCTGGTACATCATAGTTTGCAGTTATTGGGAAAGGTACAGTAGTAGTGATTTTTGATGTAGCATCAGGTTTATTCAGGCTGTAGCTTACAAGATAATATGGTGTTATTTTAAACAAGTCATTATATTTGAAGGAAGGAGCTATACCAAACGAAACGCCAAATAAGGTCGCAGAGCTGTCAACTGATAGTTTAGTATTTAAAATTTCAGGTAATGACCCTGTACCATTATATTTCTGTATAAATATACCCGCAAACAGGGGAAGTGAAAATTCACTGGATTCAACCACATCATATCCTATGCCTGTATATAACGAGATTATAGAATAATCAACTTTCATCTGATAAATATTAGCATCCAATCCCTTCAAGAAAGCAGATGATAACCTTCCATCGAAATGCATATATGCAGCAATGCCATATATAAGCATTCTATCGCTTGTAGCATACCCAAAACCTGTCCCAGCGCCATATCCTTTTACGTCATTTCCGTTGATTTCAGGGTCATCATATACTTTTTGAACAGTGAAGTATGCAGGAACTATCGAAACCATATAGTTATCTTCGTTGTAATGCGTCATGGGCACAAAACTATCAGCAACTATGGATGCAGCAATATTGGTTATTCCATCGATAGTTTTTGCGGATGGGTTAAGATCAATGCTCTGGGCAAATAGTGTGTATGGAAATAATACTACGATTATGGCTGAAACAATAATAATTACATAACGTATACGTTGTTTCATGGCTGTTTCTCCAAAATTGGTATTATTTAATCCTTCAAATGGCAAGCCTTATTAAAAGATTTTTATAATGAAACCCAATGATAGTGGTAACAGATAGGTGGGATACTATAATTGTCTATTATGGGTGTTATCATTATTGAGCATACTTTACAATGCTGTTGAGCTTTTGTCAATGATAATAATAAACGTAATTCTAAACTTGCACCATGAATTTTCGATAATTGGTAATGGGGTATTGTTAACTATGGTATGATTTTATTGTATTGCAACAATTTATGGTTGACTATTAATGTAATTTATAATAGATATTGCTTCTGTACCTATAATTATTTATGTATGATGTAATGTAGACTCGGCCTAAACTGGTGGTTTAGTTTACATGATCTTGTCTTATATATTTTCATTTTCTACATGTTATTAAAATGGGATCAACTATATGCCTGTACTGAAAAGACTAATGCAACATTATGAAAACAGAGACTACCTGGTAAAACAGCAAGCTGAGGCATTATTTATTTTATATTTTATTATAGCTATTGGCCTTCTTTTAATGGGCATATCTATGTATGTGATTTATAAAGCGTATCACCCTACGCATTTAGGTGTTGGTATTTGTGAAATAGTATTGCTGATTGCATTTTATCTTAATAAAAATGGTAGAGTTATTGCAGCAAGCTATTTCATGTTGTTGCCTCTCAATATAGTGCTATGGTTTATCATTTTCATTATTACAGGAGTAGATGATACAGTAACGGTAGTAGATTCAATATTCTATGTTTTCACATTAATAGCAACAGCAACACTTGTCAGTAATAGAACCGCTATAATTGTTTTTACGGTTTTTAATGTATTTGCTCATGCACTCTATACAATATATTTTCATAAAACAGGAGTTTTAAATCAAAAGCAGTTTCTTGACTTATTGCAGGATGGCATAATAGCATTTAGCGCTTTTGGTGCTATATGTTATGCATTTATAACAATGAAACTGGGATCGCATGCCGTTGTACTTGAATCTGTACATGAAGCACAAACAAATAAATCAAAAGTAGAAGATATACTACAACAGACTTATGCAGTTGCAGGAGATCTGGCAGTAGCTACATCTAACCTTGTTGGAATGACTGATAATTTTTCCGAAACTACACAGGCACAGGCTTCAACCCTGGAAGAGATAACATCATCAGTGGAGGAGGTTACCGCCAGTGGTGAAGGTGTGCTTGCAATGGCGCAACACCAGGCACAGATGGGCAATACTGTAAAGAATAATATGGAATCACTGTACCAGATAGTGGTTAACGTTGGTGAGAAAATTAAAGAAGCCATACAATTACGTAATCTTCTCAATGACATGGTGGATAAATCAAGAACTGAAATACAATTCACTCTGGTTGATGTCCACAATGCTCTGTCGCAATTTCAGGGCATGAAAAATACTGTTGAAATCATTGAGGATATCTCTGATAAGATTAATCTTTTGTCGCTTAATGCTGCAATAGAAGCTGCCCGTGCAGGTGAATATGGTCGTGGATTTGCTGTTGTTGCTGAAGAAATAGGCAAGTTAGCTGATAATACACAGTCAAATTTAAAAATCATTAATGATATGTTCAACAAAAGTAATAGTGGGATTACTCAGGCATCGCAGCGACTTGATGGATTTATTCATGTCCTCAATTCCATGATTGAAAATATAGAAAAATTATCAGAAAGTATTGATCAGGTTGTTAGCCTTGCCAGTGAAGACCTGAAGCTTAACAGGCAGGCACGTAAGTCCTTAGAAGAATTGCTCAATGAGTCAGGTAATATTCTGGGCGCAACCAATGAACAAAAACAGGCTCTGGATGAAATAGCTAAAAGTATAAATGTGTTTAATGATACCATACAGGATATAGCCACAAGTGCACAGAGCCTGTCAGACTTTTCCGTTAAGCTTGCCACCATGGTTCAGAAATTAAAAAGCCTTTCTGAAATAAAGAATACATAGAAAAAAGAATAAATAAATAGAAAATATTCTTGACAAAATTTTATTTATAACGGATGTTCGATATAAATAATATATTATCTGGAGGTTTGCATTACTATGAATACTTACGAGTATGATGCAATTATAGTTGGTACCGGACCAGGTGGAGCCACAGTTGCACGGGAACTATCGAAAAAAAAGAAAAAAGTGCTGATGCTGGAAAGGGGGTCAAATCCCCAAATTAAAGGTAGTTACGCACAGGCTGCATCAATGTTTATGCCAGGGAAGGGAACCTTGTTTACGTATGGTGGGCTTGCCATGGTACGTGGTATAACAATGGGTGGTAGCTCAATATTTTACTACGCCACGGCGTTTCCACCCCCTGTTGCCATGCTTAAAAAATATGGTATTGATATTACAAAAGAAATTGAGGAGTGCAAAAAAGAACTACCCGTTGCACCACTCAAAGATGAACTTGTTGGCCCCATGGCAAAGCGCATTATGCAAAGTGCCCGTGAGTTAGGCTATCCGTGGGATAAGTTGCCCAAGTTTGTGTATCAGGATAAGTGCAGGGCTGATTGTGATAAGTGTAATTTAGGCTGTCCATATGGTGCAAAATTTAATGCACGGATGTGGGCAGAAGAAGCTGTCACAAATGGTGCAACACTGCTTATAAATGCAAAAGTACAAAGAGTGCTGTTTGATGGCAAGCGTGCAGTTGGTGTTGAGTATACACAGGGCTTTAAAAAACACAAAGTTTATGGTAATGATATCATTATTGCAGCAGGAGGTATAGGTTCACCAGTTATATTGCGCAATAGCGGTGTTAAAGGAGCAGGATTTGATTATTTCTTTGATCCGCTTATTTGTGTCATGGGTACTGTCAGGGATATTAAAGGTGGCAGGGAATTTCCCATGGCAACAGGGCATCAGTTTGTGGAAGATGGTTATGTCATGACCGATATGACTATACCGCAGTTACTGTATCAGGCATTTACGGCTGAAGTTTTACGCTTTGACCGATTGTTTAGCCACAGCCACACATTACAGATTATGATTAAGGAGAAGGATTCACTGGGTGGCTATCTTACTGATAAAGAAGGAGTGCGAAAAAGACTGGCATTTGATGACAAAAAGAAACTCATGCATGGCTATGAGCGAGCAAAAAATATTTTAAAAAATGCAGGGGCAAAGCATATATATAAATCATGGTATGTGGCAGCACATCCAGGAGGTACGGTAAAGATAGGTCACCTTCTTGATAAAAATTTGCAAACTGAAAAGGAACACCTGTATGTATGTGATTGTTCAGTCATTCCTGAGGCCTGGGGTTTACCGCCAGCACTGACTTTATACAGTTTGGGCAAACGGCTTGCAAAGCATTTAGCAAAATCAAAGTAGACAGTTTATAAATTTTTACCATAGATATGGGGTTGGAAATGCCAAAGGTAGTTAATCACGATGCATACCGTGATGAGCTTTTGTCTGGATGTTTTTCCGTGTTTGCACGGTATGGTTATGACAGGGTTACTATGCGCAAGATAGCGCAGGTGCTTGGAGTGTCAACGGGGACACTGTATCATTATTTCCCCAACAAGCAGGCAATCATTAAGGCGCTTTTTGATTGGGTCATGCGCACCAATGTTGGTGATGCGTTAAACAGGGTGCGCGATAACGATAACATGGATGAGCGTATTGAAATTACACGGCAGTTCTGGAAAGAGTATGGAGAATATTATCAAAAAGTTATGTTACTTGCATTTGACCTGTGGCGCAATAGCAGCGTTGATGAAAATGAGCACATATTTTATGAATTTGCACATACGTATAAGGAAGCTATGGTTAAACTATTTGATATACCCTATGAATTTTCAGAAAAGCTGTTTTTAATTTTTTTAGGGTCAGTTTTTCATTCAATCTTAACACCACATCATTATTCATATGCAAACACAGTTGATAAGATAGTTGATATTATTAAAGCTGAAAAAGGTCTGGAAAAACAAACAGGTGGTAAAAACAAAAGAACAAACATTAAGCTTGTGCGATAGTTACTGTGTAAAAGCTGGATGATTACAACGGGAGGTTTTGCCAATGAAAAATCGTTACCTTTCTTCCGTATGGATGAAGCTGGTTGCCACACGAGAAGGAAAAAATTTCCTGCATCAATCCATTAAAGAATTTTTTACCCAGTGGGCAAACGATAGCGTATTAAAAAAAGTCACTGCAATGGTAGTATTGTTCTGTATCAAGCCCTTTGTTAGAGCAACACCAACCGATAAAACCATACAGGAAATCCTTGATGATGAAACCTGGTGGCAGGAACTAAGTGAACGTTTGCTACACACAATTGCTGAGCATGATATGGCTATGGTAAAGCACTATGCTGATGCTGTAAGTACCCATGCACCTGATGTTACACGCAAGGTAGCTGGTGATATATGGATGTACCCTGCCAAAGTTTTAACGCTTTTTGCCTGTATTCCTTCTGTTGTAAATTGTACAATCCGATGCGCCAACGAAGCATTACAGCCAATGAACAATCAGGCACCCGATCTATTAGCTGATGTTGTGAATTCACTTATAAAAGAAATTGATTCTGAATCATTAGGTTGTATGACCAATCAACTGTGTGAGCTTATCCGCAAATTTGATACGGGCGATGAGCTTATAAAAGAATCTGCTTCAACACCATTTGAGCAATCTGTCAAAACCATTGCTAATACGGTGTTGGGAAAACTGGATGAGAAAACAAAGCAACAGTTTTTTTATAGTTTACTATCGCTTAAAAATAAAATTACTGGCGGATTATTAGAAAGCCTTAAAGAACGTCCTGATATATTGAGCATACTGATTAATAGTATTATTCTAAGTAAACTGCATAACATTCAGACTGCACGCACAGCATTAAGCAATTACCGAATACAGGAAAACATGACTGATTTCCCCGTTGAAGAGATTGCGCATTTTTGCAATGATCTGCTGCGTTTTGTTGTTTCAGTTCATTCTACCAATAAACCGTTGTTTGATTCAATGATAAACCGCTTTGCGCATGCGCTGGATACCAGTGCCTTCCAGGATTTTATTACTCAGGCAGGTGGTGATTGTTTTACTGCGCTAAAACCTGTGCTTGGTTATGTTTTCCCATTTGTACTTACCTGCTGGACTGAGCTTATACAGGAAGAAGATGAAACCATGCAGCAGGCACGCAAAGCATTTGCACGTGCATTATTGAAAGATGTGGAGGCAGACAATGTTTGAAGAATTTTATACAGTAGCCCAATCAATCAATAATGAATATATTGTTAAGGCAAAAGAGCAGGGGGTACAATGCATTGGCTATACCTGTTCATATTTTCCTGAGGAAATTTTACATTCACTGGGCATAATACCATATCGCGTAAAGGGACTTAATGTATCGTCGCTTTCGGTTGCTGATGCTGCGTTTGGTCCATTTATATGCAGCCACCCAAAGTGTTTGTTGCAGCACTTTGCTGATGGGGATTATTCATTTCTTGATGGCATTGTTGTTACGCCAGGCTGTGATTCCATGCGAAGGATTGATGAGTGTATTCGTAAAACTGCTGTCAATCTGAATTTGCCGGTGGTCCCACCATTTTTCTTCCACTATGCTGTTCCACACAAAATTACTGAATACAGTGTAAAGTGGCTTGTTGATGAATTGCAGCGGTTTATTGACAGTGTTACAGAACATTTTTCATTGTCTTTCTCCTATGAAAAATTGAAGGAGTCAATTGCTTTTTATAACCGTATGCGAAAGCGTCTGGAAGAACTTAATACCCTGCGCATGAACTATCCTGCACGCATTGCAGGTGCTGATGCTGTTGCAGTGTATGTTGCTGGGTTGTCTATGCCCCGTGACAGGTTTTATAGTATGGTAGAGTCGTTGTTATCACAATATACAGGCACCAACCTTGAAGGCCGCAGGCGGCTTATGCTTATTGGAAGTGCCAATGATGATATAGACTTTATTAAAGCCATTGAAGGCGAAACTGCAGTGGTGGTGGCTGACACATTATGTTATGGCCCCCGGCTTGATGTTGATTATGTGGATGAGAGTGATGAGCCATTGCATGCACTGGCACTGCGGTACCTTAACCACAGCCATTGCCCGCGCATGTATGGTGGATATAAACAGCGGCTTGCAAAAGTAGTGGAAGCCATAGAAAGAGCAAAGGTGGAAGGTGTAGTGTTGCAGAATATCAGGTTTTGCGATCTGCATGGCGCTGAAAATGGCTTGATAGAGCGTGACCTGGAGAAAATGGGAATACCCTGTTTGCGCCTTGAGCGAGAATATGGCCCAATGGCTGATTATGAGCGCATGCGAATGCGCATAGATGCTTTTATAGAACGCTTAGAAGTAAGAAAATTTGCAAATATAAGTAGTTAGATTGATTCATTGTATGGTGGGATTACGCTTAAAAGGATTGGTATTGGCAAGGTTTTCCTGTGCATGGATGCACAGGAAATTGGGATGCGGGCGAGGACCTGAATGGATGCTATCCCGCAGCCCGCAGTGGAAGGACTGATATTTTCATTGTGAGGCACGCCGCCGTTTGAGGCGCGCTTTGGGGGTTTGTAAGGGGGCATTTAAGCGTGTAAATGCCCCCTTACAAAAACAATAAATTTTGGTATAAGGAATGAAACTGTATTGAAGGCTTTGGCCAATTGAATCGATTAAAAATCTTAATGGTTTTATTTGGGTTACAGAAAACATGATGGTAAAAATCAAATGAGCAATTTTGTGAATATTTTAGTGAAAGATCTTATCTTAAGAATAACGAAATTCTTTGGTACTTATAACCGATGCATAACAATTTACTACAAGCGATGTTGTGTCTTTATTCAGAGAAGTTAAGATTTTTTTAAATAACGTTAAGTACATAATCTTATTTTGTATAAGGAGAGAAGTGTATGCGCAATGCTTTAAAGCAATATAACTTTGACTGGATGTTATGGCGTACGTATGAAGCTGGTTCTCGTCTACTGGCAGGAACCAAGCAGGAATATGATATTGCATTACGCTATATTCCATATTTCAGGGACCCTGTTAAAGAAGTTTTCAAAGCAAAGGCGGGGCAATTGTTTTTACAGATGACAGCAACATACCTGGATAATATTGTTCATGCGCATCAGCGTGGGAAAAAGACGTGCATGACCACGTTCTGCTTTTCACCGGCAATACTGTATGCACTGGATATTGTTCCTGTAACGCTGGAATTGCTGACAGTAATGATGACATTTTTATATAAACGGGGTACCGGTGAGTTTTTAGATTACTGCAATGAAGCTGGCTTTACGGAAACATCGTGTTCTTCGCAGCGTGGATCAATGGGTGCACTGTTAGCTGACATAGGTACGCCAATAGACATGGTCGTCACTGATTCACCGGGTGTATGCGATACCAACGCCAATGCATTTTCTTTTTTTGCAGCATATAAAGATTTACCATTCTTTCAACTCAACATGCCACCATGGTTGGTGGAAGAGCGTGTAACCGAGTATCAAGTGCAGGATTATAAGGCACTGGTTGCGTTTCTTGAAGAGCAGAGTGGCAAAAAACTTGATATCGATAGATTGCGCCAGATACTTACCGAACTGCAAAAGCAGGATGAACTCATAAACGAGCTTGAGCAATTCCTGTGTTACAGGCCTTTACCATTGCCTGTTACCACCTGCCTTTTTATCTATGCAGGTCGCTTTATGTTTGCTGGTATGCCCATCTACACACGCTTGCTTGAATTGCTTGTCAATGAAGGAAGGGAAAACGTTAGGCTGCATCAACAGGGAATTTACACTTCACATGAAAAATCACGGGGATTTTTTTGCTACATAGACCATTATACACATAGCTTACGGTTGTGGCAAATGCTACAGGAACTCAATATAGGCTACTCAGGAAATATTTTGAGCCATTTCTGGGCTGATAGCAATCCGCCGGTAATCCAGAACAACTGGAAAGAGGCTGCGTATTCCATTAAAACCAATACATTAGAAGATATGCTGACAAGTATTGCACAGATAAATTCACGTATGCCAATGATAAAATCCATTCGTGGACCGTATGATTCGCCGTATATGTGGCTGCAGGATACACTGGCGCTGGCAAGCATGTATAAGGCTGACTTTATTGTCTATAATGGTACACCGGGATGCCGAAACACCTGGGGTATGGTAAAGTTACTGGCACAGGATACCGAAAAGGCAGGGTTCCCCACGCACATCATGTATGCAGATGCATTTGATGACCGCGTGCAATCGTGGGATGCAACTCGTGACCGCTTTGAGGAGTTTTTGCGCGTACGGAGGCTCATATGATTGTTGCTGGCTGTGACATTGGTTCGCTTACAACAAAGGTGGTTTTGTTTGATGGCAAAAAGATACTGGCTTCATCAATCATTAAATCAAAACCAAAACCAGAAGACGGTGCTTATGAAGCGCTACAGCAAGCATGTGCGATAGCAACTGTTAATCAGGATACTATTACATATTGTGTTGGCACTGGTTATGGGCGCAAACGTGTTCCCTTTGCAAACGATACTATATCGGAGATATCGTGTCATACAAAAGGTGCATTCTATCTATATCCCAATGTGCGCACCATTATTGATATTGGTGGGCAGGATTGCAAAGTTATTTCACTGAATACACAGGGCGAGGTTGATCGCTTTGTTACCAATGACAAATGTGCTGCAGGAACAGGTCGCTTTTTAGAAGTGATGGCTAAAGTACTGAAGGTTGAATTACAGGAACTATCGAACATGGCTAAAAAAGGAAATGAGGCTATTACGTTGGCATCAGCATGTACTGTGTGGGCACAGGCCGATGTTATAAAATATCTTAACGAAGGGATAAGTAAGGAAAACATTGCCTTAGGTGTATGCAAGTCCATGGCAAAACGAGTAGGAGTACTGGTAAACCAGGCAAGCATAAAGAAAGATGTGTGCATTACCGGTGGTGTTGCAAAAAATACAGCAGTGGTTAAGGAACTTGAAAATCTTTTGGGTGTTACCATTATAAAAATAACAAATGTTGATCCGCAGCTTACCGGAGCATTAGGTGCTGCGCTATTTGCATATCAAAAAGCCGGAGGTAAATGATGATAGTAGCCGGATGTGATATTGGTTCTACCACAGCAAAGGCTGTTATACTGGATGATAGCACTATAATTGCAACGATACTGCTTCCAGTGGAAGGAAGCCCCAAAGATGCAGCCCTTCTGTTGCTTTCTTCAGTACAGGAAAAGACAGGCATACAGCCTTCACAAATTGAAGCTTGGTGCGGGACCGGCTACGGGCAAAAAAATATTCCTTATGCCAGCATCGTTGAATCTGAGATTGTGTGCCATGCAAAGGGCATTCAATTTATTGATTCAGATGTGCGTACCATAATTGATATTGGTGGGCAGGATGCTAAAGTTTGCCGCATTGATGCATATGGGAATGTGCAGCGGTATGTATATAATGATAAATGTGCTTCGGGTACTGGAAGGTTTTTAGAAATCACTGCTGACGTTCTGGAAGTACCCATTACTGAACTTGCCATTCTTGATGCAAAAGGAGTAAAAGAGGTTACATTGTCCAATCAATGTGTGGTGTTTGCTGAAACAGAAGTTATTTCCCTGTTAAACAGTGGTGAAGATATGGGTAATATTGTTAAGGGATTGCACAGGGCACTGGCATCGCGAGTGGCATCGCTAGCATTAAGTATTGGAGTTGAGGAAAAGATAGCTTTTACTGGTGGTGTTGCGCACAATGCTGGTATGGTTGGTGCACTTGAACGGGTCCTTAAAACAAAATTGGTAGTACATGAATATTGCCAGATGATGGGAGCGTTGGGTGCTGCATTAATTGCGCAGGAAAGGATTAAAAACCGTGTTGCATCCTGATATAAAAAATGTCCTGGAGTATGTGCAAAACCATAAAAAAGGAACAATATATTCTGTAAAAGGTAAAGAACCGTGGCCCGAGGTTTCACATGCTGCAATGATATTTAAAGAAGACATTGGGTGCGAGTTGGGTGGTCCATTTGGTTCATTAGCCCTGCATTGCATGTATGATGAAGTAGTTGATGGCAGGGTAATAGTAATTGGTAGTGATACGCTTCAAGGACAAACAGTGTGGGGCAGGTTAACACTGATTGATGCAGTAATAGATGATGAGGAAAGTTATTATAGCTTTTTACAGCAGGTAACACTGATACCAGTACGGCACTCAATGGAAGGCGTTATGATACGAATACAGCCTTCTGAGTATAAAGAATGGATAAGGATTCACAAAGATTATATAAAAACGCATACCGTAATTCAATTATTTTCCAGGTTATATACATGGTATAAACAGTTGCCGTGGATAAGGGCCGTTGAATTTGTTGCAATAACATCATGCAGTGATGACATTACCTTACTGCTTCCTCTGATTGAAAAACACAAAAGTATTATAAAGGCATTTGAAAAGCGCCTGAGTGAAGATATAAAAAGCTGCAATACCTGTGATAACAACGCGGTGTGTTCTACAATTAACTCATTATTTGAAAAAGGGCCATAACCATGGATGTTGAAAAAACAAAAGTCATTGCCTTTTGTGGAAAGGGTGGAGCAGGCAAAACATCGCTGTGTGCACTTACAATCAAATACCTTGCCCAAAGCAAAAAACGAGTGCTTGCCATTGATGCTGATCCAGCGGGAGGCCTTTCGTGGGCGCTTGGATTAAAACCTCACAAAACTCTTGATGATCTGAGGTTGTCGTTACATGAGGCGGTTGGCACTAAGGCAGTGCAGAGCAGTGATGAACTGTATGCAATGGCAAACTATGAACTACTTGCAAGCCTTGTGGAGCATGCGGGTTTTGATTTTTTGAGCGTTGGGCGGCCTGAGGCTGAAGGATGTTTTTGCAGTATCAATGCTTTCCTTCGTCACTGCATTGGCAAACTTACAGAGCATTATGAGTATGTGTGTATTGATGGTGAGGCAGGGCTTGAGCAGGTAAACCGCCGTGTACTTGA
Source organism: Spirochaetota bacterium (assembly GCA_029907515.1). Taxonomy (GTDB): domain Bacteria; phylum Spirochaetota; class UBA4802; order UBA4802; family UB4802; genus UBA4802. The sequence continues at coordinate 18,083 of JARYLT010000020.1, forward strand.
AACAGTGACACATTTAATCATTGTCAGCGATACATCAAAACGAAGCATAGAAATTGCACTCAATCTTTTTGAACTGGCCAGGCGGCGTACAAAAACTATGCACTGCGGAGTTATTATAAATAAAATGGGCGATAGTTCCTGCCAGATAGATCCACTTCCAGTATGGGGCATGTTGCCTGTATCTCGTGCCATTGCAGTATATGACAGTGAAGGAAGAAGTCTTTTGGAGTTAAGTGACAATGAAGAGTATTACACCATGTTTACAGCGATACTAAAAAAATATTTGTGAAGCCAGCTAATCCTTATTTTCCTTACGCAAACTTCTTACTCTTAATTGAAAGTCGATGCTATGGCCATTAAATCAGGGAAAAAATTTTTGATCATCAGTGGGTATATTTGATGAAAGGTTGTGTTCCAAATAGGGAACGCAGAATCCATAACAAAATGAAAAAAAGATATCATTACAATATCAAAATTTTTACAAATATTAAAAACTCATGGCAAGATAAAAAAATGATGCATGATGCAGAGAACATGGAATACAAGATTTTTGTATTTTTCTTGAAATAAGAAATATCACGAAGTATACATATAAAGAAGTGCATTATAAGGTATTACCATGAACACACACCATTTTGAAAATTCTTTTGATATTCTTGATTATTTTAATGATGCTGTTTTCATCATTACGTATGATGGAAGCATTGTATATGCCAATAAAACTGCGTATGACCGATTAGGATATTCAAAAGAGGAATTGTTACAAAAAAACATCAGGGATATTGATTCGCCTAACTATGCCAGGTTAATCCCTGAACGTATTGAACAGTTTAAACAACGTGATTCACTGGTGTTTGAATCTGAGCAAGTTACTAAAGATGGCAGTATTATACCTGTTGAAGTAAGTATTCATTCAATACTGTATAACAGTACTCACTGTATAATCAGTGTGGTGCGAGATATTACCTCGCGAAAACAGGCTGAAAAAGAATTACGTGAAAGTGAAGAAAAATGGCGAGCTATCACTGAAAACCTTACAGATATTGTGTGGATAGTTAATCTTCAATTTGAAACGATATATATAAATAAAGCGGTGGAAAAATTATTTGGATTTACAGTAGATGAGTACCTGCAGCGTAAGGTTCAAGAAAAATATCCACCTGAAGTATTGCAGGATATATATAACAAACTTATCGAAGAATTTGAAAATGAAAAAAAACCGGGGATTGATAAAAACAGAACCAGGATTGTTGAAATACAGGAATATAAAAAAGATGGAACACTTGCCGATTTAAGCGTTCATGTTAAATTTTTACGAGATGAAGCGGGCAATCCAAATGCCATAATAGGTATATCACGGGATATAACAGAGCAGAAAAAGAGGCTTAAGGAAATTCAACGCTATAAACTCATTTTTGAACAATCCATTAATGAGATATATATTTTTGATGCTAAAACGCTTATGTTTACCTATGTCAATCAGGCGTCAATTAACAATTTAGGCTATAGCCTTGAAGAGTTACAACGTATGACGCCTGTTGATATAAAACCTGAATTTACTCTACAGCAATTTAATGAATTATTGTCACCACTCAGAGAAGGTACTGAAAAAAGTATAGTTTTTGAAACCGTACATAAACGAAAAGATGGTAGTACGTATGCTGTGGAAGTACATTTACAATTAGTGACGATAGATGGCGAAGAACATTTTGCAGCAATAATCCTTGATATATCCGAACGAAAACGTATTGAAAAAAGCCTTGATGAAAGCGAAGAAAAATTCCGTGTACTGGCAAAGTCAACACCCATGGGCATTATGTTGTACCAGGATGATAAATGGATATATGCTAATCCTGCCGCTGAAGCGCTTTTAAAATATTCAGAACAAGAATTGTGTTCCATGAACTTCTGGGATGTTGTCCATCCTGATGATAAAACTTTTATTATAGAAAAAGGAAGGAAAAGACAAAAAGGGAAAGTTGTTGGGTTAGTGACGGAGTGCAGGATTATAGATAAAAGTGGTGCAATAAAATGGGTGCTGTTACATGGTGCAACAGTCATCTATAAAGGAAAACCCGCAGGGTTAATATCGGTTATGGATGTCACTGATAGAAAAGGAATGGAGGAAGCTCTTAAAGAAAGTGAAGAAAAATTCCGTATCCTGGCAGAATCAACACCCATGACTATAATGATGTATCAGGATAACAAATGGATTTATGCAAATCCTGCAGCAGAAGCACTTTTGGAATATTCAGAACAGGAGTTGTTTTCTATGAACTTCTGGGATGTTGTCCATCCTGATGATAAAGCTATTGTCATTGAGCGAGGCAGCAAAAGGCAAAAAGGTGAGGATGCAACAGTAGGATATGAATTCAGAGTAATTAGTAAAAGTGGCATGATAAAATGGGTTTTATTGTATGGTGCCACAGTAATGTATAAAGGTAAGCCAGCAGGATTGATATCGGTATTGGATATAACGGAAAGAAAAAAAATTGAAGAGGAAAAAAGGAAATTGCAGGAACAACTATTACAATCACAGAAGATGGAGTCAATTGGTACGCTCGCTGGTGGTGTAGCGCATGAGTTTAACAATATGCTTAATATCATTTCGGGGCATGCAGAGCTGGCATTATTAAATATACCTCAAGAAAACGATGCACGTAAAGATATTGAAGAAATAAAAAAAGCAGCGGAAAGGTCCGCAGAGATAACAAAAAAATTGCTGAAATTTGCACGAAAGCAAGAAGAAAAATCCTCTATTGTAAATGTCAATTCAGCTATTGATTCAATGATTGGAATGCTTAAGAGGCTTATTGGTGAAAACATCCAGCTTGTATGGCAGCCTGCAAACAGGGAGCTATCGGTTCAAATTGATGAAGTGAGCATTGATCAGATACTGGTTAATCTGAGTGTTAATGCACGTGATGCTATTGACAAACAGGGAACCATTACAATAAGCACACATAGTGTATCAATTAAAGATGAAGTTGCATTACAGCACAATGTTTTACCAGGAGAGTATGCATTAATACAGGTGACTGATAATGGTATTGGCATAGATGAAGAGACACAGAAACTCATCTTTGACCCTTTTTTTACCACAAAAGAAGTTGGCAAAGGGACCGGGTTGGGATTATCAACGGTGTATGGTATAGTAAAAAACAATGGTGGCTTTATTGAAGTGCAAAGCGAAAAAGGGAAAGGTACAACGTTTAAAATCTATTTACCTGTATTCATAGAAAGAAGAAAATTTGCACAATACCATGACAATGCAGTAAATGACCTGTTTCATGGAACTGAAACAATTCTTATTGTTGAGGATGAAGTTTCAATTCTTAAAATGATTAAAAAGATGTTAGAGATTTTAGGATACACCGTATTGGAAGCAGGTGACCCGTTTGAAGCATTGGAAATTGTGAAAAATTATATTGGGACAATACATCTTCTCATTACTGATGTTGTTATGCCAAAAATGAATGGTGTTGACCTGGCAAAACTTGTTTCAGCAATATATCCTCAGATTAAAATATTATATACCTCAGGATATTCTGCTGAAGTGCTGCTGAAACATAATATCAAGACCAGTGATATTAATTATTTAAGTAAGCCTGTTTCATTTGCCAGTTTGGCGTCTACTGTGAGAACGATTCTTGATAATTGAAATTACATTTCAATAAGCATTTTCTTGATTTCCCGCTTCAATATTTTACCAACACCACTGGTGGGTAATTGATCCATAAATACAATAAGCTTTGGCACTTTGTATGGGGCAACATGTTCTTTTAAGTATTGAAGAATTTTTTCCTTTTCCTGTTCACTTTTTTCAATACCAGGTTTCAATACAATAGCACAACCCACTCTTTCTGAGCCAGGGCGTTCAGGATCAGGTATACCAACGGAGGCTGCAATCTCAACATCTGGATGCTGGGCAAGTACCTCATCAAGTTCACGGGTGAATACCTTAAAACCAGATACAATGACCATATCCTTGACCCTGTCAACAATATAGAAATATCCATCTTCATCCATCTTTGCCACGTCGCCCGTGTACATCCATCCATCCTTAACCGCTCTGGCTGTTTCATCAGGCTTGTTATAATATCCTTTCATCAATTGAGGGCCTTTAATTACTATTTCACCAGTTTCGCCTATCTTTGCAAGCTGTCCAGTATCAGGATCAATTAATTTCACATCCGTGTCAGAGATTGGCATACCAATGGAGCTTGCTTTTTTTGTTCCATATCGTGGATTACATATCATGACTGGTGACATCTCAGTCATTCCATATAATTCTATAAAATTTCCTTCACCAATAATTTCTTCTAACGATTTGATATATTCTGCTGGGAAAGGCGCTGCAGCACTCAGGCACCACTTGAGATGGTTTTTCAGGTTAAGCTTTTTAAATGCGGGTTGTTTTAATAGTTCAAAATAGACAGTTGGTACGTTTACCACGAAAGTGGGTTTATATGTTTTCAAAGCATTTATCAGGAAATGCGCATCCCGGGGATTAGGAACACATATCTGAGTTATTCCTTGAGTCATGGTAAAACCCCCCAGTGCAAGGCCAGCTATGTGAAAAAGTGGAAATGCTGAAAGTGCTATATCTTCTGGTTGTAAGTCCAACCAGGTTAAAACCTGATGTCTATTTGACATATAGCTTTTCTGAGTGAGTATGGCACCTTTTGCGGGACCTGTGGTACCACCGGTATACATCATGAAGATCATATCTTCCCAGTTACGTTTTACCAGTACGGAAGCAGGTGGGGATTGTTTAATAGCATCCATGAAACGTACCACCTCTTTACCTTTTAAAGGGTTTACAGGTGCAGTTGGTATCTTTTTTAACAATTTACCTAGCACGCGTTTGACACCCGGCAAAAAGTCAGCAATTTCGGTTACTACAACATGAGTAAACGGAGTGGAGTTACTGACTTCAGCAATTTTTTCAAATAAAATATCAAGAGTAATAACTACCTTTGTCCTTGAATCATTTAACTGATGTTCCATTTCTGATGGAGTTAGCAAAGGGCTAAGCCCCGTCGTTACCCCTCCTGCTTTTTGTACTGCAACAACCCCAATATAGTGTGCAGGAATATTAGGTAGATGCAAACCTACAACATCATCAGGTTTTAAACCAATTCCCAGTAGATAATTGGCCAGCCTGTTGGATAACTCATCCAGTTGTTTAAAGGTAATGTGAGCACCCATGTAAATGAGGGCTGTTTTGTCCGGGTATTTTTGAACCATCTCAGAAAATTTTTCAGCAAAGCTTTTTGTTTCATAGGTAAGAGTTGGTGGAACATGCTTGTCGTAATGTTTAAGCCATGGCTTCGATGAATATACATCATTATTCATGGCAACCTCCATTGTATAATAGTATTTTTATGTGCTACTGTATATATAACATAAAATGTTGATAGTCAACTAAAATATAATAATGAAAAATCATCTGACTGCTAATTCTTCAGGGTATGGATCAAGATATTGTTGAGATAGTAAGTATGTATCATTGAATCTATGTGCCCAATTCCGTAATAGTTCTATAATAACTATACGGCTTATTTTATGTTCGCGGTATTGATCCAGTAAATGCAGAAAATGTTTTTTTTCATTTGAATTGAGTTTATCAGAGAAATATCCAAATATGTGTAATATAGTATTAACATGCTGTTTTTGTGAGGGCTTTCTGGTGAAAGCAGTATAAAATACTGTTTTATAATCATTCAGCGTTTTTTCAAATGCACCCTTTTTATATCCAGCAACTATTCTTCCTAACTGGCTAAGCTTTCGTTGATTATATGTCATCATAATATATTTATTCTCCTGGTGAAATTGTATAAGTTTTTGAATAGACACATTATTTGATAACATTTCTCTGAAACGTGCTAAGGTGAATATCCTGATTAAGAAATTTTCTCTTATATCTTCATCACGCAGCCTGCCTTCATCTTCAATAGGTAAATATCCAAATTTATTGATTACTTCTGTAGCAAAAAGCCCCTTGCCCTTGCTGTGAAAAATGCTACCCATGGTGTCTTTATAAATTTTTGTTCCTGATACCCCACACGATGGCGATTTTGCCTTCAATATAAAACCATCAACATCCTGAAGAGTGGAAAGAAATGATGTTGCAAATTGTTGCATTAGATCCGTTACATCCTTTTGTGTAGCTGGTTGAAAAAGCCTGAATTGATTATTAGCATAATAGACCAGAATACGGTTTCGTGGTACACCTAAACCAATTGAAACTTCCGGGCATACATTGAAAGGTTTACAGTATTTCAGAAGTAAACTGACAAAATCATCATTAATTGTTTGCCCATTATATCTGACATTTTGACCATTAAGGCATGCACTGACACATATAACTGGTTTTGGAAATTGCACAAGATTCCTCCATTGAAAAGTGATTTTAATTTACATGATGTAATATGTTTGTCAATAAAAAAATTGGTTGACCGTCCATCCAGTTTAACAGGCTCAAAGCCAGGCAGCATCGGTTGAAGAGGTTACATCAGCTATTGAAGAAGTCAATGCCAGTATGGATTTGGTAAATCAGCATGTGAAAGATCAAACAATAAGCCTTGAACTTTTGGATTCCATGACAAGTGATTTTACTGAACTGTTTGGCCAGCTACGGCAAACTATCGATACAGTAGCCCGTAAAATATATGCTACAGCAGAACAATCACGAAATAATGAAAAGACCCTGGAAGAGCTCAATATAACAATGCAGGAAGTTGGTGTAAAATCTCAGCAAATGAATTCAGTAGCAGATGTTATTGATACCATAGCAGAATAGATTAGCCTGCTGGCACTTAATGCTTCAATTGAGGCTGCGTGTGTGGGTGAAGCAGGAAGAGGATTTGCTGTGGTTGCGGATGAGATATCAAAATTATCAGATCAAACAGGAGAAAGCTTAAAGGAAATTTACAATTTAACTAAAGAAACGGAAACTCAAATACAGAAGGGAATAAAAATTGTACAGGAAACAGTGCAGGCAATGAGTGCTGTAATCCATAATGTAAATGAAATATCAAACGATATTCAAAACATAAGTAAAAATATGGCAATGCAAATTGAAAATAATAAAACTATAAGTGACAAAACAAAAGAAACACATCAGCATGCAGATGAAATACATTATTCTGCTTCCGAACAGATGACAGCACTTGGTGAAGTTGCAAAATCTATTGCAATGATTAATGATTATACTCAGGATCTGTCAAACGCTGTAGTTAATCTTCTTGAAATTGCAAAAATTGTTGATAACGAGGCACTTCAGTTGAAAGAAAGGACACAGACACTATAGCATGTGTTAAGTGCTATTCGCAATCAATAAGTACATCATAGTTAGCATAGTGTTGCGGGCAAAATTGTTTATGTTTGAAACTATATACCGCATCAGGTATACGTAGTCGTGTAACCAGATATATCCGTGGTTTTTTAAATTGAATATATCCATTATAATATTTAGTTGTAATATCCAGCGCATCAATATCGCCTGAAATAGTAAAATAAGATACTGAATTATTTTTGTAAAATTCATACGTAAAAGAATTAACACAGTAGCAAAAATCGCCAGCACACAGAACAACATTGTTCCCTTTAAAAAATTCAAGCCAGCCATACGTAGGAATAATAAAATGTTTAAAACCACTCTGCATGTAGTTTTCAATTTTTGTGATGGTATCATCCAGTTCATCTTCAGGAACAAATACAGGCAACTCAATAAAGGTATTGTTTGCATCTGTAGTTTGCAATTTTTCAACATGTTGCCAGGTATACGCAGTGTTATTTGATTGTATGGCAGTATAATTTTTTTTAATTATGGCAATGTGTGTAATAATATCGCTTTTCTTTTGTTGGTTTATAGATTCATGATGCTTTATATAGTCATTATAGAGTTCTTCATAAAATGTACGCCGCAGCTGTTTTAATTGTGAAAGCGGAATAAACATAGTATCGTTTATAGTTACTGAAACAGTTGCTATAAAAGGAAAATGTGCTGTCTGGGAAAAAATAGTTTGAATAGTATTGGGTGATAGTTCCTGTGTAATGGCTTTCTGGATTGGGATAGTATATGTATACTGTACCGTAAATGTATCAATGCAAGCAGAAATGTTAAACTCAGAATCAATTGTAATATGAATCTGTACTGAGTATGGTTTATAGTGAATAGCTTTTAATTTTTTTAAAGTGTTATCTGATTTGCTTTCTCCTATTATATATACAGAAAGTGGCAGCTTACTTTTGATTGAAATATACCACTCCAGAGAATGTTTGTTTTTGTCATAGGTATAGTCTAACAGAGTGCCTTCATAAACTTTTTTCCCACTGTTATCGACAATTCGCAAACGAAGCCCTTTTTGCAATGGGTGCCTGGTGGAAATTATACATGATTTATTTTTTACCTGTGTTACAGTACCAATATATGTTCCTGCTACACCTAATGTTGTAGCGTCAACCAGTGCATCATATGAACTATCGAACATATATCCTTTGGTTGTACTACGCAAACCTGGTGCTTCTTTTTTAAATGGCTTGCCTTCCATCAATGAGTCAATTAATTTCCTGTAATATGAAACTACCTCTTTAACGTACCAGGTACTTTTTAAACGTCCTTCAATTTTAAACTTTGTAATGCCTGCGTTGATATAATCAGCAAGGGATGGACCAAGTGCAAGATCTTTCATTGAAAAAGGATAGCGTGTTGTGCCATTTATTATGAACGGATAGCGGCACGGCTGCAGACAACGCCCCCTGTTTCCCGACTGGCTAAACAAATACGAAGAAAAAAGGCAGCATCCCGAAAATGAAAAACACATTGCTCCGTGAATGAACACTTCATATTCACAGGGGACTTTTTGTTGAATGGCTTTAATCTCATGTAGCGATAGTTCCCGGGGCAATATAATCCTTCCCACACCCAAATTTTTTAGAAACTGTGCATGCATGCTGTTGTGGCAAAATGTTTGTGTTGAAGCATGAATGGTGAGGGAAGGATAATACGTGCGTATAAGCTGTATTAAACCTATATCCTGAACAATAATAGCATCAACGGCATATTCCATTGCAAGATTAAGAATTTCAGCCACCTGTTCCAGTTCATGATCATAAAGCAGCGTGTTAAGCGTTAGATATATCTTTTTATTATGGTGGTGAACGTAGTTTACCGCATATTTGAATTCATCAAGCGTAAAATTTTTTGCGCGCTTGCGAGCATTGAAATCCTTTAGGCCTGAATACACCGCATCGGCTCCCGAATCAAGCGCTGCTACTAATGCTTCAGGGGAACCTGCAGGTGCAAGTAGTTCAATTGATTGATAATGTGATTGTTTCATGCTTTCAATACTCTTCCAGGCATTATTCCTTTTTTCAGATTTGCATTTTCAACAATGTGTTTTCCATTAATAAATACATGGACTATCCCGGTTGACGATGCTGGTTTTCCGTCATCGGTTAATTGTTCATTTATTTCGTCTGGGTCAAAGATCACAATATCTGCAAAAGCATTATGTTTAATGATTCCACGGTTTTCAAGTTTGTAGCGGCTTGCTGCAAGGCCCGTGATTCTGCGAATTGCTTCCTCCAAAGGAAATAATCTTAATTCTCGTGAATAATGTCCAATAAATCTCGGGAAGCATCCATAAGCTGAAGCAGGAGGGGTACCTTCCTTATAGGCAGGAAGAATTGAATCAGCCCCTATGCTCATCATTGGATGAAGTAACATTTTGTTAAACATTTTTTCTAACCATGGCTTTGCAGGATATCCATATATGTATGTTACTTCTCCTTCTTCTTCAAGGGTCAATCTGCATAATGCATCAAACGGGTCAGTTTTCCATACCTTTGCAATTTCAACAAAAGATTTTCCTTCAGTCCATCTATTCCTATCACTTCGCACTGATAATACCTTCACTGGCTTCCATCCAATTGCTCTGATGTGCGGGTCAGACCATGAGTCTTCTTCCCAGTGTGGCCATTGCGGTATTACTGTTTCAATCTGCTTCTTGATTTTTTTTCTGACTTCTGGGTCTTTAAGGCGTTCAAGCAATTTTTTACGTCCACCTCTGTTAACCCATGGTGGGAAAAGTGCTGTTATTGTGGTGTTCCCCATAGTATATGGTACAGCATCCATGCCAACATCTATGCCTTTGTCGATAGCTTTATTAATAATTTCAAGTCCTTTGTCAAGTGCAGGATTGGGTACTCCTGGCAATGGGATTACCGAATTTATTGCTTCAATTATTGTAAAAAAATATGGGAGCACATTGCTTATCCATCCAAGGAAGGGTAGCGAATGTAAATGTGATATCTGTAATGGCACCTTAGCTTTTTCAGCAATTGTTACTGCTTCAGTTATTGAAAATGGTAATGTAGTACAATAACCTCTTAAGTGGGATGCATAGGGTCTACCATATTCACCAGCAACCTTAGCAAGTTCAATGAGTTCATCAGTGTGTGCATACATGCCAGGATAATACATAAGACCTGTTGAAAAGCCAACACAACCTGCATCCATGCATTCACGCAGCAGTTTTTTCATTTGTTTTAATTCTTTGTCGGTACAGAATCTGTTTTCATCTCCCATGACCGAAATACGGATTGGCCCATGTGCTGCCAGTTGTGCAATATTACACATAAGACTATTTCGTTGAATATAAGATAGGTATTCTTTCATGGACTCCCAGTAAAATTGTTTTACCGGGACACTCATACTCTGAATAAGCTCTAAAACCATTGATTTGTATTTTGGAAGACATGGTGCCATTGCCCATCCGCAATTGCCAACAACTGATGTGGTGACACCTTGTAGTACAAAGGATGAAAATCGCTGGACAGGGTCCTGATCAACAATGTATAAATCATGATGCGAATGAATATCAATAAAACCTGGTGCAACAATTTTACCAGAAGCATCAATAACAATGTGTGAATGATCTTCATGTAATTGTTTATCAAGTATGATTTTATCTTTCTTTATACCAATATTTCCATAATATGCTTTTGACCCTGTTCCATCAATGATTATACCATTTTTTATCAATATATCTATCATGGGTAAACCTCCATATGTATAGAGTATTTTTGATTAAATAACGGCTAGATATGAATTGTATAATAATGATAGCTGGATATGTTTTTTTCAAACATTTTAATGTTTATTTTTAGTGATAATACCAAAAAATAATTATTAGTGTAAAGTATTGAATTATATGACTCCGTTACCTCAATCCGCATGAATTAATAAAGTATTGTATGTACGAAACAAGGTTAAGGAATTAATGCTGAATTATCTTAGTTGTTCATGCAATCATTAGTAAAAAAATAAGATTTATTAACTTGACATGTTTAATGAAAATATAACATATTTGCTCTATGAAAAATGCACAATCATTTCGTGAATTAAAAGAATCTGAAAAAGAAAATAGGAAAAAAATAATTATTGATGCTGCAGAACGCGTATTTGCAACAAAGCCTTTCAATCAGGTAACAATGCGTGATATAGCTAAAGAGGCAGGTATAACTGCAGGTGCCATTTATCGCTATTTCCCGGACCAGCAATCATTATTTGTGGAAGCTTTCCTGCGGGGTGCCGAAAAAATAATTAATGATCTTGAACAGGTTATTTCCCGCAGCAAAAATCCATTAAAAGATACTATCGCCACATTTTTAAAATTTTTGATGAAGCATGATCAGTATTTCAGGATGATGACCCATTTTATGCTGGATGCACATTTAAACCAGGATCTTGTTGAAAAGCTTAATGAAGCAGAACGAAGGCTTTTAGATCAATTTACAAAGTTGTTTGAACAAAGGCCGCATGCCAGGTTACTTGCTCACAGTTTATTTGCTGCAATGAATGGCGTTGTGATTACGTTTCATAATTATCCTGGCAGGAGCAAAAAAGATATACACCAGCATATGAACAGGTTGGGCGATATGCTATACCAGTTATTTTCGCAATGATATAGCCATATGTGCATCTTCAACTTCGTGAAGAGCACAGTTTTGAAATTCATGCAAAAGATTATGACATGCATGTTCCCACATAATACAAAGATGATCGTTTTCCTGTCCAGGATAAATAAAATTACTCTGCAAACATTCCGTAAATGATGCAGCAATCTCATTAATTGATTTACTGTTTGCATTGTAAATAAGGTCGTGAATGAAATCATGCACCGGGTACCATGACGAAGCACGCTGAATGTCGCGATATATTTGTGTTAAAAGCACATTGCGAGGACCTTCCCATAATTCATTGATCATCATGTCACGGAAAAGCCGTGGCAGGCTTGAAAAATCTTCCATAACGCCATGCCCACCAAATACTGCGATTGCTTTTCGTAAAATATCAGTTGCATCCCATGAAGCAACTATCTTCTGCAGCATGATAAGGATGCGCACCCGGAAACGCTTTCTTTGAATTTCTACATCCTCATCGGTTACAAGGCCGCCTTTTAATCCACCGGGCAGTGACTGAAACATTTCATAGATTTTAAATGCACCAGCAAGTGTTCGTTGTGCATAGTGATTAATTTCATCAAGCTGTCGTTTGAGTAGCGGAAATTGGTTGATGGGGAATCCAAATGCATTTCGGAACTGTGCATACTGTGTTGCTTCGCGTGAAGCACGAATCATTGCTGCTGCTGCCGATAACCCTACGGTCAGCCGCGAGTGTGTTAAAACTATGCCTACGACATTGGCAATGCCTCGTTCTATTGGTCCGGCTTTATAGGCGATAGCTCCATTGAATGTAATCTCTGCTGTGGGAAGTTCTGCTGTTCCCAACTTCCATTTAAGCCTGTCAATAGTATAACCATTACGTTTTTCGTTTGTTTTATCACTCCATGATGGCATGACAAAAAGGCCAACATGCTCTGACCCCTTAGGACGGGCAGTAATAACAACATAATCTGCATGTGTTGCAGAACAGAAGAATTTTTTGCCGTATAAAAGCCAATGGTCACCATTATCTACTGCTTCAAGATCATTGGCTGCAACATCTGATCCTCCCTGAATTTCTGAGAGGTACTGCGCACCAATTGCAAACTCACCATCAATGCCTTCTTTGCAATGCTGTAAGATTTTTTCCAGTTTGGGATGATCATGGTATTTTTCCAGAAGTGCAACCAGTCCTTCGGTACATACTAACGGACACGCAATACCTGCTTCGCCATTTTCATAGATAAGGATTAATTTTACCAGGCGTTCCCACGGTAACGTTTTTGCTGAAAATAATCCCTGGCCAAATACTTCCTTTTCCATTTCTTCAAGTTCTTTTGGGCGTACAATGCGATCTATCCTGTGATTATGCCCATCGTAATGTTGCATGAAAATTCTGTTGTGTGGTTGTGCTATTGTATCAGCTATATCCCGCCATCTATAAGAAGCCAATTTTGAAAGCTTACGGGCAGCCTGGTCAACTTTTTCAAAATCATCTTTTGCAAAATAGTAAGTTACCTTTTGTAAAAAGGGATCATCTGCATAATAATCCACGTTTTTACGCCATTCTAGATATTCATCAAAATTGTAACTAGTATTCAGTGCCATAATGCCTCCTCTTAGAAAATGGTAGATAATCTTACTGAAATTTCTTGTGTCGATTTGTTGGGATGAGAAATATTTTCATTTCCATATCATTCTGATGAAACCAGTTACCTGATAATGTTGTGGTTTGAAACATTAGATTATCATCCTTTGTCTAAGAATGACAGTTAATACTTCATTTTGATCAGTAAGAATTGCTACATCGTAATTAGTCAAAATTATAATAAACAATGTTTACTAAAGTAAATATAATTTACTACAATATATTTTGTCAATAATTTCAATACGTATTAATAAAAATTCTTATTTTGTTATAAACAGTATAGCTATACTACTTTGGATGAGGGTTAGCATTAGTTAGACAAAAAATGTTGTGTGGTATATGTGGTTATTGTGTTACATTATCATGTGTTCATGTTATATTTTTTATGGCATGTTCTCTAATACAGTTAAGTGATTATTCAAATAAAAACGATTGATAATTTAATACTGTAGTACCAAATTGATATTTCATAGTGCATGTTGAAATTATTGAGTTCACTTTAATTTGGCATGTATCTTTAAAGATATACTTTTAGCAGATGTGTAATATATGAATGAAAATGAATTAAACAAAATATATGAAATAATACTGCAGCGGTTACACCAGCCTTTTATTGTGGACAGTTCAGTAGTGCATTTTGCCGAATCAACATTGGGGATTGATCCACAGGAACTTGCTGAACATATATCAGATGAAAATGGGATTATTGATCTTATTATTATACCTGACAATCATTTCAGAAAAAATATTGAACCATTTATTCCAACATCTGGTATAAGCAGTAAAGATATAAATAAAATAATTTGCAACATTGAAAAAGCTGTTCATAACATTTCTATTAATATAGAAGGGAAATATATCAATTGTAGTAATCCAGCATATTACCGGGCATTTATCCATAAACTCTATTTACATAAGGAAAATATTGTTATTTTGCCCCAAAAAGAATTATTCAATAACTATATTGCAGCACGTATAGCAATACGTGTATTTGCAAAAAATCATGATTTATACATGCTACAAAAAATAGCAGATGCCCTGGTTGCAGAAAGTGAAGAATCATTGGTATATGATTCAATAAAGCTATATACAAGCATTGTGGATAATGAAACAGATGTATATACAGCATTGTCAATACATAAGCAGCGTTTACAGAAGCAGTTGTGGGATATGTATGAATTTAAAAGACTAATGGAAACCTATAGCATGGAATTCTTGATGTCATTGCGGAAAACATTTCCTGTAGTTGATCCTATCAAAGCACAGTATCATATAAAACTTATTGATGCCATGAGTACTGCCCTGTTTGGCAAGCCAGCAAAAAGTTTTGCTCCGGAAATTGAAATTGATAATAATAATTACAAAGATTTGCTGAATACCATCTAGTATTATTGCTGGTTCAAAGTGAAATCATTAATAATGAGTACGTCATTAAAACCTTCAAGCTTAGTTGGTAATTCTTTTTTATTATACAATTGTCTGATGACATATTCAGGTATGGTAAGACTTAACCGTTTGCTCTGCTCAATACATTTTTCAAGTGGTGTATCCAGAAAGATTGCACCTATTGTTTTTTTATTTTCCTTTGCAATATTGATAAACCGTTGCCGGGATTTTTTTGTCATAAATGTATTAATTATCAATACATTACGCTTGTTCTGAATAAAGTGTTCGGTTATCTTTCTTTCAACATGTTTGGCCAGCACATCATCTTCTTCAGTAAATTTTTCTGCTGCCCATGGCTCACCAAAATGAGTCATTTCATACATAAGTTTTCTAAGCTCCAGTCGTGATATACGATACAACCCTGAATTTTTAAAATACATATTAGCAAATTCTGTTTTACCTGAACCATAAAGGCCACACAGAAGAACGATATTGTATGTTTTAAATTTTTCTATGGCTTCATAGTATTTCATGGAGTTTCCCTCCAACTGTAAAATTTATTCCTGATATCATTTGTAATCTTCCAGCCTGTCAGGGCAAAAAACTTACAATGTCATTTAGAATTCCCAATTTTATCAGGATAAGAAATCTTATTAGTTCTAGAAGTCATTCCGAGTGAACTGAATCTATTAAAAGATGTCTTTGTTTCATTATAGGGATTCTTCACCTCTGGCTCAGAATGTACTGTGTTCCATGTCAAAAAAAAATTAAATTTTTTGATAACATGGTTCATAAATTCTTCCATTTTTCACAATTGCAAATATCTGCCTTGCCAGCTTATTTGCTACTGCCACTAACGCTACCTTTTTACACTTACCATTGCTTAACAAACGATCATATTGCTCCTTACATGTCTTATTGTATTTTTTTGCTGATAATGCTGCCATATAAAATATTTTCCTCATGTACCTATTTCCCTTTTTTGATATAACACCTCTACCATGTACCGATACGCCAGATTGATTTGCTGATGGATTTAATCCTATAAAACTAGAAACTTGCTTGGCATTATTAAAATTTTCA